>JBFWQN010000474.1:0-4491 GCA_050249405.1 Hyphomicrobiaceae bacterium
CTCGGGAAAGACGGCTATGCGGTAGGCCGGTCGAGGCCGTAGTGCTCGCGCAGCGTCGTGCCGCGATACTCCCGGCGGAAGCGTCCGCGCCGCTGCAGGATGGGCACCACCTCGGCCGCGAACACGTCGAGCATCTTCGGCAGGAGCAGCGGCATCACGTTGAAGCCGTCGGCCGCTCCGTTGTCGACCCACTGCTCCATCACGTCGGCGACCTGCTCCGGCGTGCCGGCCATGACGAAATGCCCGCGCGCGCCGGCGAGCTTGCCGAGGAGCTGGCGCATGGTGAGCTTCTCCCGCTTCACGGCGCCGACGATCAGCTCGGTGCGCCCGCGCGAGCTCTCGTTCGCGGCCGGATCGGGGAAATCGTCGACCGTGAGGACTCGGTCGAGCGGGATGTGCGAGAAATCGTGACCGTCGAAGCGGTCGGAAAGCCGCGTCAGGCTGGTCGGCACGTCGGCCATCTCGTTGAGCTCGCGCTCCATGCGCTTCGCCTCGGTCTCGGTGCCGGCAATCATCAGGCTGATGCCGGGAAGGACGAGGCACTGGTCCTGCGGGCGGCCCGCTGCGGCGACGCGCTGCTTGAGGTCGGCGTAGAACTCGCGCGCCGTCGACATGTGGAGGTGTGCCGTGAACACGGCCTCCGCGTGATTGGCGGCGAATGTCTTGCCGGCATCCGACGAGCCCGCCTGCACCAGCACCGGCCACCCTTGCGGCGGGCGTGGCAGGTTCAGCGGGCCGGCGACGTTGTAATGCGCGCCCTGGTGATCGATCGGCTTGATGCGGTCCTTTCGGTAGTAGAGCCCGCCGTCCCGGTCATCGACGACGGCGTCGTCGCTCCAGCTGTCCCAAAGGCCCTTGACGACGCGCACGAACTCGTCGCCGATCACGTAGCGGTCGGCGTGCGACAGGCGGCCGGTGCTGTCGAAATTGCGCGCCCCCGCGATGCTGAACGAGGTGACGATGTTCCACGCCGCACGGCCTTGGCTGATGTGGTCGAGCGAGGCGAACTGGCGCGCCAGGTTGAACGGCTCGCTGTGCGTCGTCGACGCCGTGCCTATGAGCCCGATGCGGCTGGTCGCCATGGCGATGGCCGAGAGCGCCGTCAGCGGCTCGAGCCAGATGCGCGCCGAGCGGTCGGCGTCGGGCGGCAGGTTCAGGACGTCGGCGAGGAAGACCGAGTCGAGGCAGGCCGCCTCCGCCTTCCGCGCGCATTCGACGTAGTGCTGGATATCCATCAGCGAGCGGCCCGACGAGGCGGGATGGCGCCACGCCGCCTCGTGGTGCCCGCGGGCGTAGATGAACAGATTGAGGTGCAGTTCCTTCTTCATCGCGCCGCCGCCGCTCTCTTGCAGGAATTCCGATTGTCGCGATTGCCCGTCGTCAGCCGAGGATGCCAGCCTCCTTGTAGGCCTTGAGCGCACCAGGATGGAAGTGCTCCGGCTTCCAGCCGAACACCAGGGCTTTCTGCGACATCAGCTTGCCGACGGCGTGCGTCTCACCGAATACCGCCAGGTGCGAGATGATCAACTTCGTCGTCTCGTAGGCGATCTCGTCGGGAAGCTCGGGATAGGCGGTCCACGCACCGGAATCGATGAATGTCTGGATATCGGCGTTCTTGCCGTCCACGGTTTTTGCCGGGACCGTGTACGGGGTGATCTCGAAGCCCTTGGGTGCCGTTTTCTCGACGGCCGCTGTTCCCCATGAGATGTGGTGCAACTCGCGGCCCGTCGCGATCAGCTCCGTGGTCGGCGGCGCGAGCGCGATGGCCTTCGATCCCGGATCGACATAGCCGCCGGAGATGGCGAGATCGACCTTGCCGTCGAGCAGGGCGGTCACCGCCTGCTTGTTGCCGAGATATTGCAGCTTGACGTTCGACAGCGGAATGCCCCAGCCGTGCTCGATCACCGCCCGCGGCAGCACGCTCCAATTGATTTGCGCCGCCGTGCCGAAACCGATCCGCTTTCCGGCCACCTGAGCAGGCTCGGTGAGCTTCGCATCGAGCGATGTCAGCCAGACGGCCGTGATCACGAAATTCGCGATCACCTTGGGCCGCTCGATCTTTTTGTCGAACGGCTTTGCGCCGTCCTCGCCGAGGCGCATCAGCGCCGGACCCGAGCCGATGATCGTGGTTTTGCGCAGGGCCCGATCCTCGTCGAGCTTGCGCATGTTGAAGACGTAGCCGGGGCTCTCGGCGGCCGATATGCGCAGCCACGGGTGGTGCTTTTTCGAAATCTGCTCGAGCCCGCTGCTCAGGATATAGGTGCCGGTGCCGAAGGGCGCGCCGAGGAGGCTGATGTTGACCTCTGGCCGGCTCTGCGCAAGGGCGGTCCGCCCCAGCAGGGGCGCCACGGCCGCACCGGCGGCGAGCGCGATGGTCTTCCTGCGGTCGATCACGGTAATCCTCCGTTCGTTTTTCGTTGGCCGTCGACGTTTCCGACGGCGGCAGTCGGCCTTACGGCAGGGTGACGGCGGCGCGGTGCGGCACCCTGATGCGCCTCGCGAGCTGCATGCGCAGCAACACCACGCCGAACACGACGCCGAGTGCCAGCATCGGATACTCCAGCGGCAGCTCGTCGATGTGCCGGAAGACCGAGTAGCCGCACATCATCACCGCGATCAGCGTCGCCAGCAACCGCTCCAGCGGCCTGAACGGCACCAGACCGCAATTGTAGATCGCCGCCGTCAAGGCCGTCATTCCGACAGGAACCGCGATCGCCGTGCCGATCATCCATTCCCAGGACGTGGGCTGCAGAATGATCGCGGAATTGTAGATCACGAGGAAGGGAATGATGAAGCCCGCGATGGCCAGCTTGAAGGCCTCCCAGGAGGTATCGAGATAGCTCGCTCCGGCAATCCCTGCGCCCGCGAGCGAGGCGAGTGCCACTGGAGGCGTCACGGCCGAGATCACGGCGAAGTAGAAGGCGAAAAAATGGGCCGCGAGCGGGCTGACCCCCATCTTGACGATGGTCGGGACGACGACGAGTGCCACCAGGCTGTAGGCGGCGGCGGTCGGCACGCCACAACCGAGAACCAGCGATACGAGCATGGTCAGGATCAGCCCCGTCACCAGGCTGCCACCGCTGAGCAGCTCCACCAGCCCCGCGATCTTGTTGCCGAGACCCGTCGTGATCAGCGTCTGCGCCATGATGCCGACGATCGCCAGCGAGATGCCGATCTGCGCGCCCGTGACGGCGCCGTCGGCAAGGCACCTCAGCACGTCGACGGCCCTCGGCCGCGTATCGGCGGTGAGATAGCTCATGGCGATGGCCACGACGATGGCCCAGAAAGCCGCCTTGTTCGGGCTGTAATGCATGGCGAGCATGCCGATCATGATGCCCAGCGGCACCAGGAACAGCGGTAGCCGGCGCGCGACGAGACCGCGATCGACGGCCTCGACCGGCGCCTCGATGCCGCGTTTGACCGACAGGAACTGCACGCCGAGCACGACGGACCAGTAGTAGAGCAGCGCCGGAATGATGGCCGCTGTCATCACGGCCGCATAGGGCACGCCGAGGAACGAGGCCATGAGGAAGGCCGACGCGCCCATGACCGGCGGCATGATCTGGCCGCCCGTCGACGCCGTCGCCTCGATGGCTCCGGCTTCCGCGGGCCGGTAGCCGACGCGCTTCATGAACGGAATGGTGAAAGCGCCGGTGATGGCGACGTTGGCCACCGCCGCGCCCGTGACGGTTCCGACCAGCGAGCTCGAGATGACCGCCGTCTGCCCCGGTCCGCCGCTGAAGACCTTTCCGGCGGACTTGCCGATCTCGAAGAACAGGTCGTTGATCTTGATCACGGAGAGCAGTGCGCCGAAGACGACGAACAGGAATACCTGATCGGCCGAGATGCTCAGAAAATCGCCGAAAACACCCGAAAGCCCGATGCACAGGTAGGAGATGACGTAGGGAAACGAGAATTCTTTATGATAGAGCGGACCGGGAATGAGATGGCCCCAGAAGAAATAGGCCATGAAAATTCCCGCGACGATCGGGAGCACGCTGCCCCAGCCGAGGCGCGTGCCCTCGATGACGAGGGCGATGATGGCTACGCCGACCGCGATTTCGAGTGGCCCGGGAAAGCCGACGCTCTCCTCGAGATGGCCGACGTTGAAATACACGTAGCCGACCGAGGCCAGGCTCAGCGCGACGAGTGCGAGGTGGAACGCGCGGCCGAGCGAGGTCCGCGCCTTGCTTGCCGCGTGCAGAAACGTCAGCGTCAGCACGAAGGCGAGATGGATGGCCTGGTTCTCGACGTAGCCGGCCAGCACGACCTGTGAGCCGACCATGTGGTAGGCCACCATGGCGAGCCCGATCGCCATCAGCGCCCCTTTCGTCACGGTTCCGAACGTCATCTCCGGCTCCATTCGAGCAAGGGGAATGCTGGCAGCGCTGAAGCAGGCCGAGATCGCGCGCGATCCGTCACGCCACGCCGGAAGGCTCCGAGGTGGGCGACCATGCCCGCAATCGCCTCTTCAGGCGGCTTCGGGCAGGC
>JBFWQN010000475.1:0-4459 GCA_050249405.1 Hyphomicrobiaceae bacterium
ACCGGAGCTCGAGCCTTATCTACTCTACGAGAAGGAGCCGGGCGGCATCCTCTGGATCAGGTTCAATCGTCCGGAGAAGATGAACGCGCTCTACGGCACCGCCGAGGAGCGGGGGACGGTCGCCAAGGTGGGCGAGTACATGCGGGCCGGCGACGACGATCCCGACATTCGCGTCATCGTGCTGACCGGAGTCGGCCGCGGCTTCTGCTCCGGTGCCGACCTGAAGGGCCGCCCGTCCGCCGACGAGATCGGCCCCGAGCCACCCGGTGCGCGCGGCAGCCACGAGGGCCCGGACGCCACAAGGCAGCACTTCTTCCACGGCTTCACCAAGCTTCACCGCGACATCTCGCAGATCAGGAAGCCGACCATCGCCATGATCAATGGCCCGGCCGTCGGCTCGGGCATGGACATGGCGCTCCACTGCGACATCCGCATCGGCTGCGAGCATTCCCGCTTCGTCGCCTATCAGCAGGCCGGCCAGATCATCGAGAACGGCGGTTGCTATTATCTCCCGCGGCTGCTCGGGCTCGGCCGGGCGCTCGAGTTCGCCTACACCGGCTCGCTCGACGCCGAGCGCGCCTACGAGTGGGGCATGCTGAACCATCTGGTGAAAGCCGACGAGCTGGAGAAATTCACGCGCGATCTGTGCGAGCGCATCATCGCGCAGCCGCCGCTCGTGCAGTGGACCTCGAAGCGTATCATGCGCGCCGCGCTCGACAGCTCGCTCGAGACGACGATGGTCCTCACCTCCAACGCCGGCGGCATCCTGCAGGGCTCCGACGACGCCAAGGAAGCCCGCCGGGCGTTCGTCGAGAAGCGCAAGCCCCGCTTCAAGGGTGTGTGAGAGCCTCAGGCGGCTGCTGACCACCTGCCGTCGATTGACCGCAGCACCTCGAAGGCTGAACATCGAGGCGTCCCCGGTGTGAAGGGCGCGTCTGGCGCCGGCCCCGGCAACGAAAGGCTTCCTCATGCAGCTTCGCGGAAAGCATGTCGTCGTCACGGGCGCGGCGAGCGGCATCGGCGCAGCGCTGGCGCGACGGTTCGCGGCCGAGGGCGCGGCGGGCGTCGTGGTTGCGGATGTCGCTGCGCAGGCGCCAGCGCTGGAGGCCGTCGCACGGGAGATCGGCGGTCTGGCGATCGTGGCGGACGTCTCACGCGAGGCCGACATCCAGGCCTTGACGGCCGCGGCCAAGGCACGCTTCGGCCCGATCGACGTCTTCTTCTCCAACGCCGGCATCTCGCTCCGCGGCCACGAGGAGGCGCCGGACGAGGCATGGGAGCAGAGCTGGCGCGTGCACGTCATGGCGCACGTCTACGCCTCACGTGCCGTCCTTCCGGACATGCTGTCGCGCGGGGGCGGCTATCTCGCCTGCACGGCCTCGGCGGCGGGCCTGCTGGCCTCGGTCGGCTCGGCGCCCTATGGCGTGACCAAGCACGCGGCGGTGGCTTTCGCCGAGCACCTCGCCATCCAGTACGGGGATCGCGGCATTCGCGTGTCCGTGCTTTGTCCGCAGGCGGTCGACACGCCGATGTACAGGAAGCCCGGCGTGAAGGCCGCGGGGCTCGACGGCGTCGCCACTCCCGAGGCCGTTGCCGAGTGCGTCGTCCGCGCGATGGACGAGGAGCGCTTTCTCATTCTGTCTCATCCCGAGGTGGCCGAGTACATGAAGCGCAAGGCGGTCGATCCCGACCGGTGGCTGGCCGGCATGCGCCGTCTGCTCGGCAAGGCCCTTTCCGGCAAGCTTTCCGGCTGAGACTGCAATCGGCATCGCGAGGAGCGCATCCGTGGCGGACTACGAAACCTTCGATCTCGGGACATTCGCGCTGCAGCGCGGGTTGACGCTGCCCAAGGCGCATCTCGCCTTCAAGACCTACGGCACGCTGGCGCCGGACAAGTCGAACGCGGTTCTTTATCCGACGTCCTACGGCGCGCACCACACCGACATCGACTGGCTGATCGGCCCCGGCCGCGTGCTCGATCCGAGCCGCTATTTCATCGTCATTCCCAACCAGCTCGGCAACGGCCTCTCCACCTCGCCGAGCAATCTCGCGGAGCCTTATGGACTGGGGCGCAATCCCGTGTTCACGCACTGGGACAACGTCCACGCGCAGGAGCGGCTGCTCCGCGACCGCTTCGGCATCGAGCGGCTGGCTCTCGTCTACGGCTGGTCGATGGGCGGCCAGCAGGCGCTGCACTGGGGCGCCATCTTCCCGGAGCGGGTGAGGTCCATCTGCGCGGTGTGCACCTCGGCCCGGACGAGCCCGCACAACAAGGTGTTCCTGGAAGGCATCCGCGCCACGCTCACCGCCGACGGGGCCTGGCGCGACGGCCGCTTCGTGGAGCGGCCGGTGCGGGCGCTCCGCGCCTTCGGACGCGTCTACGCCGGCTGGGCCATGAGCCAGGCCTTCTACCGCGAGCGGGTGTGGGAGACGATCGGCTACGCCTCGCTCGAGGACTACCTCGTGCGCGCCTGGGAGGGCAACTTTCTGCGCCGGGCGCCGGAGGATCTGCTCTCCATGATCGATACCTGGTACCAGTCGGATATCTCGGACAATCCGCTCTACGGCGGCGATCTCGGCCGGGCGCTCGCCGCCATCCGGGCGCGCGCGATTATCATGCCGTCGACCACGGACCTCTATTTCACGGTGGCCGACAGCGAGATCGAGACGCAGCAGATGCCGAACGCTGAGTTGCGCCCGATCGACTCGATCTGGGGGCATCGCGCCGGCAATCCGGTGCAGGCGCCCGAGGACGAGGCCGTGCTGCGGCGGGCCGTGGCCGATCTCTTGGCGTGAGGACGGCCATGATCACGGGGCTCGCCGATATCGAGCTCGCCGTCGCGGATGTCGCAAGCGCCGCGGACGGGCTCGCGGCCGTGCTGGGCCGATCGCACGTGAGGTGTGCCGGTCCGGCCGAGGGCCAAGCCTCCGGTGGCCGGACAATCCGGCTCGAGAACATGAGCGTGTCGTTGATGCCGGTCGGGCAGATGTGCGGCCCGCCGTCCGAGGCCCCGCCTATTCGCCTGGTGCTCGCGACGGACGACGCCGAGCGAGCCGCCCACAGGCTCGGCCGGCGCGGCCTGCCGGGGAAGCTGCGGGGCGACGGCGCGGTGCTCGAGCTCGACACAGGTCCGACTCACGGCGTCGCCATTGGTGTCGCGGCGCGGGCGGCCAGTGCCAGCGACGATCCCACAGCCGACATCGCAGGGCTCGATCACGTCGTCGTCCGCACGCCCGACCCCGAGCGCGCCGTTGCGCTCTATGGTGGCCGTCTGGGCCTCGACCTGAGGCTCGACCGAACCAACCCGCAATTCGGGACGCGGCTGCTGTTCTTCGTCTGCGGCGGTCTCGTGGTCGAGATCAGTCACGATACGCGCAAAGGCGTCGGCTCCGGTCCCGACAGCATTTTCGGCCTGGCCTGGCGCGCCCGCGACGTCGACCGTGCTCATGCCCGCATGACGAAGGCCGGCATCGAGGTGTCAGAGGTGCGCGCCGGCCGCCGTCCTGGCACGCGGGTCTTCACGGTGAAGAGCCACACCGCCGGCTTGCCGACGCTCGTGATCGGTGGTGCGGGCCTGGAGAGAAGCTGACGCCGTGTCGTGGATGCAATGCGCGTCTCCGAGCGTCGCCCGCGGCATTCACGACATTCGCAAGCGTGCGTAAAGGTCGCTGGCACATAATAAGCCATGATGGTATTTCATGGCGAGATGACGACAGACCCTTACCTCAACCGCTCCCTGGGATTTCTGCTGGCCGACGTGTCGCGGCTGGTCCGGCAGCGGTTCGATTCGCGCGCCAGCGGCCTCGGGCTCACGCGTGCCCAGTGGCGCGTTCTGGCGCAGCTTCGGCGGCGCGAGGGCATCAACCAGACGGCCCTCGCCGAGATCCTCGAGATCGAGCCCATCACCCTCGGCCGTCACATCGACCGGCTGGTGGACAAGGGCTTCGTGGAGCGCCGGCCCGACCCCGCCGACCGCCGCGCCTGGCGGCTGCATCTGCGTGCCGAGGTGCAGCCCATCCTGGACCGGCTGCGCGCCATGTCCGAGGCGACGCGGGCCGAGGCCCTGCGCGGCATTTCCGAGGCCGATGCCGATCGCCTCGTCGAGCTGCTGCTCGTGATCAAAGGGAACATGCTCGCCCTCGACGCCGCGGAGACGGCCGCGAGGGACAAGAAGGAAACGGATTGAGGACACGTCCATGCAGAAGTCGAGTGCCGATACGGTGGCGCCGGCAGCGACGGCGCCGAGGCGAAGACGGCCGACGCGCTTCATGGCGACCGTGCTGGTGGCGCTCGTCGGTCCGCTGCTCGCCGCGGGCACCGGTAGCTACCTCTACCTGACGGGCAGCCGCGTCATGACGACCGACAACGCCGACGTCAAGGCCGACAAGATCGCCGTCAGCACCGACGTGGCCGGGCGCGTCATCGAGGTGATGGTGCAGACCGACGATGCCGTCGAGC
>JBFWQN010000476.1:0-4454 GCA_050249405.1 Hyphomicrobiaceae bacterium
CGACACGCTCAGGCACGACAAGCGCCTGGTCGAGCGAGAGCTCAACGACGAAAAGCGGCGCGCCGAGCTGATCGAGCGGCTGCGCGACATCTACAAGGGCCAGGGCATCGACGTTCCGGATGCGGTCCTCGAGGAAGGCGTGAAGGCGCTCGAGGAGAAGCGGTTCGTCTACACGCCGCCGCCGATGACGCTGGAGGTTCGGCTGGCGCGGCTGTGGGTGACGCGCGAGCATTGGGGCAGGCAGGCTGCGATCGCAGCAACGGCCGTCGCGGTTGCGCTGGGCGGGTGGTATCTCGCCTACGAGCGGCCGCGGGCCGTGGAGCAGGCCACGGTCGCGCGCGAGCTCGGCCAAGACCTGCCCGCGCGGGTGACCCGGCTCCTGGAGCAGGTCGAGCGGGAGGCGAAATCGCAAACGGCCATCGCCGAGGCGCGGCAGATCGCGGAGACGGCGCGGTCGGCGGCCAAGGGGGGGCAGCTCGAGGCGGCGCGCGGCGCGGAAGCGAAGCTCGCGGGGCTGCTGGCCGAGATCAGGCGCGCCTTTGATATCCGGATCGTCAATCGGCAGGGCGAGATTACGGGCTTGTGGCGCGTTCCACGGGTCAACCCGTCGAGCCGAAACTACTATTTGGTGGTCGAGGCGATCGACGCCGCCGGCAAGTCGATCGCGCGTGACGTCCTCAACGAGGAGACCGGCAAGATCGAGACTGTAACCAAGTGGGCGGTACGCGTGCCGAAATCGGTGTTCGACGAGGTGCAGGCCGACAAGCTCGACGACGGCATCATCCAGAAGGCCGTGCTCGGCTCGAAAGCTGCGGGCGACCTCGAGCCCAGATGGCTGCGCGAGGTTCCCGGCGGCGCCCTGACGAGGTGGTGAGCATGCAGAGCGGGCAGGCGACGCTCGCCGGCATCGAGGACGCTCTGCGCGACCTCAAGGGCCAGGAAACGAGCCTCCGCAACGAGCTGGAGGAAGCGAACCGCGTACGAGCCACGCTCGTCGCCGAACGCCTCGAGGGTCTGCGCCGTCTCGCTGCAATCCGCGCCCGTGATGCCGTCGCGGACGGCGTGATCGACGATGCGGACCAGCTCACGACCGAGGTGCGCGCGATCCTGGAGGCCAGGCTCAAGACGATCTCACAGCTCCGCGCACGGTCCGGCGAGGCCGAGGCGGCGCGGGAGGCGCACGTCGCCCGGCAGGACGAGCTTACGCGGCGGATCGCGAGCCTCGAGGAGCAGCTCGACCGGTTCGGCGCGCAGGCGCGGGCCGCGCTGGCGGGCGATGCCGAGCATGTGCGTCTCGCCGAGGCACATCGCAGCCTCTCCTCGATGCTGGAGCAGGCCACGGCGAAGGCTGAGCAGGCGGCACGCGACGAGCACGAGAAGGGGCTGCCTTATCGCAACGATCCTCTGTTCATGTACCTATGGCGGCGGCAGCAGAATGCGCCTAGCCGTCCGGCAACGGGGCTCGTGCGCGCGCTCGACGATTGGGTCGCCCGGCTCGTTCGCTACTCCGAGGCGCGCGCCAACTATGCGCTTCTGACCGAGATCCCCGTGCGGCTCCGGGCACACGTGGAGGATCTGCGGCGGCAGACGGTGGCCGCGAAGCAAGCGCTCGACGAGCTCGAGGCCCGCAAGACGCGAGAGGTGGCGGGTGCCGATCTCGTGGCCGAGCTCGAGGCCGAGCGTGGGCGGCAGACGCAGCTCGGGCAGCAGCTGGAGACGATCACGTCGGAGCTGACGGAGACGGCGAGCCAGCTCAAAACCTACGCCAAGGGGGAGGACACCTCGTTCCAGTCGGCCGTGAACGCCTACTCGACATTCCTCGAGCGTGAGCCACTGCGGCGGCTGCTGTCCGAGGCAGCGGCCACCGCGACCAAGGAGGATGACCGCATGGTGGAGGAGGTGCGTCAGCTCGCCACCAAGCTCGACGAGCTGGAAACGGGAGCGGCGAGCCGGCGCCGCCGCCTCGACCAGCTTTCGGACAGGCGGGAGGAGCTTACCCGCCTCGCCTCCAATTTCCGCCGTCAGCGGTACGACGACGTCGGCTCCACGTTCAGCGACAGCCCGCGGACGGAGGACCTCCTGCAGCTGCTACTGCGTGGCGCCATTACCGCCGTCGAGTACTGGGCTCGCATGCAGGCGCAGCAGCAATGGCGGCAGCGCCCGGGCGACCCCTGGCGACGGCAATCGGGGCTACCGCCGTTCGACGGCTTCCCCGGCGGCTGGGGTGGCAGCGGAAGCTGGGGTGGTGGCTCGGGCGATGGCAATCGCGGTGGCGGCTCCTCCAGCTCGGGCGGCGGCTCCGGCCGCGACTTCGAGACGGGCGGCACGTTCTGAGCTACGGGGCGAACGCCGCGCCCGAAATCGCGTTCGCTGGCTCAAGGCAGCACCTTGCCGGGGTTCATGCGGCCGTGCGGATCGAGCGTCGCCTTGATCTGTCGCATCACGTCGAGTGCGACCGGATTCTTGTGGGTCGCCATGGCATGCCGCTTCGATTGGCCGATGCCGTGCTCGGCCGAGAAGCTGCCGCCGAGCTTGACCGCGATGGCGTTTACGAGCGGCTCGAAGCCGTCGGTCGCGGCCACCCAACGCGCGCGATCCTCAGACCAGCCGGCCGGCGCGTGCAGGCCGAAGTGGATGTTGCCGTCGCCCAAATGGCCGATTGCCGAGATGCGGCCGGAGGGCCAGCGGCGCGTGACCTCGGTGATGGCCTGATTGAGGAAGGCCGGCACGGCAGAAACGGGGACAGCCGTGTCGGTTCCGACCGAGACGCCCTCGCGGCGGGCACACTCCGGATAGTCCTCTCGAATCTTCCAGATGTTCGTGCGCTGGGCCTCGCTCTCGGCGATGGAGGCGTCGATCGCCTCGTCGGCCTCGATCGCCGAGGCCAGCATGTCCTCGAGCATCTCGCGCAGCGGCACGCTCGGATGCGCGGCGGCAATCTCCATCATCACGTACCAGGGGGCCTCGAGCGGCAGCGGCATGCGCAAGCCGACACCGTGGCGGGCGGCCGTCTCCATGCAGTAGCGAGCGCACAGCTCGAAGGCGATGAGGTCGGCGCCGCTCTCCATCGCGCGCGAGAAAAGCGAAAGGGCGGCGTCCGGCGTCGGCACGGCGACGAAGGCCGTCTCCATGCGCCGAATGGCCGGCTGCAGCCGGAGCGCCGCAGCCGTCACGATACCGAGCGTGCCCTCGCCGCCGATGAAAAGATGGCGCAGCGCGTAGCCGCTGTTGTCCTTCCGGACGCGGCGAAGATCATCGAGGACGCGACCGTCGGGGAGCACCACCTCGAGGCCCAGCACCAGCTCCCGCGCATTGCCCCAGCGCAGCGTGCGGATGCCGCCGGCGTTGGTCGAGAGCATGCCACCGATCTGAGCCGTGCCCTGTGCACCCCACTGGATCGGGAACAGACGGCCGACGTCGGCCGCAGCCTGCTGCACGTTCTGCACGACGCAACCCGCCTCGGCGACGACCGAGAAATCACGCGCGTCGATGGACCGAATGCGATTCATGCGCTCGAGAGACAGAACGATCGAGGCGGGCCCGTTCGCCGCCGGTACAGCTGCCCCGGCGAGGCCGGTGCGGCCGCCGGCAGGGACGATGGACAGGCCGGCTTCGGCGCAGATGCGAGCCACCGCGGATACCTCGGCGGTCGAGGCGGGCTTCACCACGGCTACCGGGGTGCCGCGGTAGGCGCCGCGCCAGTCGACGGCATAGGGGGCAATGTCGTCGGCGGCCGTCAGGCAGGCGGCAGGGCCGACGATGTCGGCAAAGGCGGCAGGCGCGTTCATCGATGCTCGCAGAGGTGGGTGTGTCCGAGTGGGCAACAGGGATTGGAGCGTGCCTTCTCCGCCGAGACAAGCGTCGACGCCGTGCGCAATCGACGCGCCGAAGCCTCAGGAGGGATCGAGCCGCTGGTGGCGCGCCTTGGCGGCCCGCTCGAGAGCGGCACAGATGAGCTTGTCGAGATTGAGCCTTCCGGCGAGCCGCTCGAGAAACCGCACCTCCTCGATCCGCACCTTGAGGTCGCTCGCCGCCACCTCGGCCGCCAACACATAGACCGTCTCGTGAAGGTGCAGCGGCAGCGAGTCGACAATCAAGTCGAGCACCCGGTCCAATCCGTCCGCTCCGACGAGAACCTTGCTGCAGTCCCGGGCCTCACGCACGAGCCAGTCGTGCTCGTAGTTGCGGAAGGGCGGCAGCTCCTTGACGATCGATCCGATCCGCATGAGCTCGTCGTCGGTGATGCGCCGGTCGACAGCCGCAGTCGTGATCATGGCGTAGATCAGGGCTTCCTCGGGCGAAAGGGTGCTCATTCGGGTCTCCGGGGCAGACGGATTGCCGAGCTTCATAGTCTGCTCGCTACGGCACATCGAGCACAACCAACGCGCTTCATCCAGCCCGGTCTTGCCCGATGGGCCGAGCTCGCGGCGCGACGGCCGGCTTCACCGGTGGCG
>JBFWQN010000477.1:0-4452 GCA_050249405.1 Hyphomicrobiaceae bacterium
TCTTGTTGATGACGAGCAGGTCCGAGCGCGTGATCCCGGGTCCACCCTTCCGGGGAATCTTCTCGCCCTGCGCCACGTCGATCACGTAGATCGTGAGGTCCGCCAGCTCCGGCGAGAACGTGGCGGCCAGATTGTCGCCGCCCGATTCCAGCAGCACTATGTCGAGCCGCGGGAATTTTTTCCGCATCGTGTCGATGGCCGCGAGGTTGATGGAGCAGTCCTCCCGGATAGCCGTGTGAGGACAGCCGCCCGTCTCGACGCCCATGATGCGCTCGAGCGGCAGCGCCTGCATGCGCATCAGGATCTCGGCGTCCTCCTTGGTGTAGATGTCGTTCGTGATGGCACAGATGTCGTAGCGGTCGCGAAAGGCGCGGCAGAGCGCGGCCGTCAGCGTGGTCTTTCCGGAGCCGACCGGGCCGCCGATGCCGACGCGGAGGGGACCGTGGGGACTGGCGCTGTGGGTCTCGGTCATGAGCGGAAAAGCCTCGAGTACTGGGTTTCGTGGGCGAGGGAGGCGAGGTCGGAGCGCAGCGCCGATCCACCGATGTCGTCGAGCGTGCTGCTCGTCGCGGCCTCGGCTGCGAGACGCAGCGTCGGCATCAGCGCGGCAACGACGCGCTGCCCGTCCGTCTGGCCGACCAGAGACAGGCGGATCGCCGCCGAGACGAGATTGCCGGCAAACGCGATCGAGTAGGCCATGAGGGTGCCAGCGAGGCCCATCCCGTGCCGCGCCGCAATCACGCCCACCCCCACAGGGTAGGCCACCTCGCCGTCGAGCGCGCCGTCCAGCTCCCGGCTAGGCGGTGGCGGCCACGCCGCGGCAATGGTCGCGACGAACGCCGTCCCCTGGGTGACCGTCTCGAGCCGGCGCTCGGCGGAGGGCTGCAGCGCGAGCGCCAGCTCGCCGATGCCCCTCAGCGCCGTCACGTCTGCCACCGCAGCCGCCCGGAAGGCGGCCGCGAGCAGGATCAGATCGTTGCGGAGCGAGCCCTGACGGACAAGATCGACCAGCCATGCCTCGAGGCCGTCGCGCCCGGCGATCCAGCCGCGATCTGCCGCGAGCTCGAGCCCGTGGCTGTAGGCGAATGCGCCGACAGGGAAGGAAGGGGAGAGCCAGACGAGAAGGCGGGGGTCGATGTCGCTCCGCGAGAGGGGCTGCAGCCCCTCACCCCGCTCGGAGGACGGGTCCCCCGAACCCCCTCCTTTTTTCGACAAGAAGGAGGGTGGGTCCGGGAGGTCTCCTCCCGGCGGGGGCATGGGGGCCGGCCCCCATTCGCGAAGCGATCTCGGCCTTCCCGACACGCTCACGCCTTGCCATGCGGATGGCTATGGCCGTGATCGCCGTGATGGTGATCGTCGTGGCCATGCGCGTGCGAATGACCATGCCCGACATGATGATGATGGCCGCTCTGCAAGGGCCCCTTGCTGCCGTACGCGCCGCCTTCCGGCTCGAACGGTCGAGTGACCGAATGCACATGCGCGCCGAGCCCCTCCACCATCTCGGCCAGCACGTGGTCCGGCTTGATGTAGATGGCGTGCCCGGTGATCTCGGCCGGCGTGTGCCGGTTGCCGATGTGCCAGGCGATGCGCGCGAGCTGGAGCGCATCGTGCGCGTGGATTTCCATCAGCTCCTCGGGGGCCGCCTGCACTTTCACGAGCGCGCCGTTGGACAGCTCCAGCCCATCGCCGTGCGCGAGATACGTGGCATCGGGCAGATCGAGCAGGAACTTGTGCCCCCGGTCGCTCTCCATGACGATGCGCCGCCGCCACCGCTGCTCGCGGTCGAGCGTGATGGTGTCGATGGTGATGCGGCTGCCGAGCTCGGCGCGGCGGACGACGGTGGTGGCGCGGAGCATGACGGCCTCAGGACTGGTCACAGAGATCGGGCTGTTTCGGCATGTACTCGAGGTCGAGGATCTGGTCGGAGGTGAATGGGCATTCCTCCGGAAACAGCGTGAAATCGATTCCGGTCTCAGACGCCTCGAGCCGAGCCGCGGTGTAAAGATCGAGGACCACGCTTTTCGGATATGCTTTCAGGCTAGGGCTCTCGTCGATCAAACGGGCAATGCGGCGTCGCTGCTCGGATATCGTGGACATCCAGCCCGGCTTTCGTGCCCCCGGCTGATACTTCCATTTCAACAGGTGTGTGACGAGGACCTCGAGGCGGCTCTCGATCTGTCGCTTGTCGCTCCGCCCCATCGTCTCCAATTCCTCAGCGACGTTCTCGATATCGAGCTCGTCGAAGCGGCGCTCGCGCACGAGGCGAGCCTGCTCGTTACACCAGACGTAGAAGTCGGTGTCATAGAGAGACCGTGTCTTGGTGTCGGGGCGATCCTGCACGAGCCTCACCAGTCTGCTGAAGGGGACGGCAGGATTCTAGAACAAGAAGTACCGCTGTGCCATCGGAAGCACCTTGGCGGGCTCGCAGACCAGGAGCTCGCCGTCGGCGCGCACCTCGTAGGTCTCCGCGTCGATCTCGATTTTCGGCGTGGCGTCGTTGAGCACCATGCTCTTCTTCGAGATGCCGCCGCGCGTGTTCTCGACCGCGACGAGACGCTTCTGCAGGCCGAGCTTGCCCCCGAGGCCGTTCGCCACCGCCGCCTTGCTCGTGAACGTCAGCGAGGTTGCTGTCCGCGCGCCGCCATAGGCGCCGAACATCGGCCGGTAATGCACTGGCTGCGGCGTCGGGATCGAGGCATTGGGATCGCCCATCGGCGCAGCGGCGATCATGCCGCCTTTCAGCACCATGTCGGGCTTCACGCCGAAGAACGCGGGCGACCAGAGCACGAGGTCGGCCATCTTGCCCGGCTCGATCGAGCCGATGTGCCGCGAGACGCCGTGCGCGATGGCCGGGTTGATCGTGTACTTGGCGATGTAGCGCCGCGCCCGGAAATTGTCGTTGCCGCTCCCTTTGTCCTCGGGCAGCGGTCCGCGCTGCACCTTCATCTTGTGCGCCGTCTGCCAGGTCCGGATGATCACCTCGCCGATGCGGCCCATGGCCTGGCTGTCCGACGACATCATCGAAAGAGCGCCCAAGTCGTGCAGGATGTCCTCGGCCGCGATGGTCTCCTTGCGGATCCGGCTCTCGGCGAAGGCGACGTCCTCCGGTATGCGCGGCGACAGGTGATGGCACACCATGAGCATGTCGAGATGCTCGTCGATGGTGTTGACCGTGAACGGCCGTGTCGGGTTGGTGGACGACGGCAGCACGTTCGGGAGGCCCGCCACCTTCATGATGTCGGGCGCGTGCCCGCCACCCGCACCTTCCGTGTGGAAGGCGTGGATGGTGCGCCCTTTGAAGGCGGCAATGGTGTCCTCGACGAAGCCCGATTCGTTGAGCGTATCGGAGTGCAGCATGACCTGCACGTCGTGGTCGTCGCCGACAGAGAGGCAGTTGTCGATGGCCGCGGGCGTCGTGCCCCAGTCCTCGTGCAGCTTGAGCGCGCACGCGCCCCCCTCGACCATCTCGACGAGGGGTCCGGGAAGTGCCGCGTTGCCCTTGCCGGAAATGCCGATGTTCATCGGGAAGGCGTCGGCCGCCCGCAGCATCATGCCGATGTGCCAGGGCCCCGGGGTGCAGGTCGTGGCGAGCGTGCCGTGGGCCGGCCCCGTGCCGCCGCCGAGCATTGAGGTGAGGCCCGCCATCAGGGCCTCCTCGATCTGTTGCGGGCAAATGAAATGAATATGCGAATCGAAGCCGCCGGCCGTCAGGATCTTGCCTTCGCCGGCGATGATCTCCGTGCCGGGACCGATGATGATGTCGACGTTCGGCTGAATATCGGGATTGCCCGCTTTGCCGATCCTGACGATGAGACCGTCCTTGAGGGCTACGTCCGCCTTCAGGATGCCCGTCACGGCATCGAGGATCAGCGCATTGGTGATGACGGTGTCCACGGCGCCTTGCGCGCGTGAGACCTGCGACTGGCCCATGCCGTCACGGATCACCTTGCCGCCGCCGAACTTGACCTCCTCGCCGTAGGTGGTGAGGTCGCGCTCGACCTCGATGACGAGCTCGGTATCGGCGAGCCGCACCTTGTCGCCGGTGGTCGGCCCGAACATCTGCGCGTAGGCCGCGCGCGAAATCCGTTTCGGCACGTTCGTCCTCCCCGTCGTTTCAGTTTGCCCGCGTGAAGCCGGCAGATGCCGGCGCTGCCAGCCATCGCCCGACCCTTCGCAGGCCGAAGCTCGTCAAAGCCTTCCCATGACCTGCTGCCGGAAGCCGTAGACGGTGCGAGCCCCCGCGAGCGCGACGAGCGTCACATCGCGTGATTGCCCCGGCTCGAAGCGCACGGCCGTGCCTGCGGCGATGTCGAGGCGAAAGCCGCGCGTGGCCGCCCGGTCGAAGACGAGCGCCGGATTGGTCTCGAAGAAATGATAGTGGCTGCCGACCTGCACCGGCCGATCGCCGGAGTTGGTGACGGTGACGACGATGGTCTCGCGATCGGCGTTGAG
>JBFWQN010000478.1:0-4444 GCA_050249405.1 Hyphomicrobiaceae bacterium
ACGTGCGTCGCTGCCCCGTTCAGTCATGCGAACCTCCAGTTCCGGCTTGCCGTCTTGAGGTAATATGCCGGTTGCACGGCTTTCAAGTCGAGCAAACCATCGGACGCCCAGCGAACGATCAACATCCACTGCAGGCACATTCCACAAGCCGACCTCGACGGGCAACGTGGTGAAGGCGCGGGTGCAGTCATCGAGCCTCTTCGCATTCCGATGCATTGCGTTGGCGTTTCGGGTTTGCGTCACTATAGCGGCTTCCGAACGCCCACCTCATCTTGGCTTGCTCAATTTATTCCGTCATGCGTCGTATGGGCCGTTTCAGCCCCAGGTTCTCCCGTAAGGTGCGACCCTCGTATTCTCGACGGAAGAGGCCCCGGCGCTGAAGCTCGGGAATGACAAGACGGGTGAAGCGCTCGAGGCCGGTCGGCACCACGGGTGCTGCGATCATGAAGCCATCGCAACCTTTGCCCTCGTACCAGGCTTCCATGACGTCGGCGACCTCGATCGCGTCACCCTTGAACATGTTGCCGGCCATCTGGGGCCGGATCCGCCGGTAGGTCTGTCGGACGGTCAGCCCCTGCTCCTTGGCAACCTGTACGATAGCCCGGCCGATGCCCGTCGGACCGACGTGTTCATCGCTGAATTCCGGCATGGGACCATCAAGCGGATAGGCCTTCATGTCCCGCCCGATCATCTTCGACAGATAGTCGACTCCAACTGCCGGTGGCACCAAATCATCAAGTTCGCCGGCGAGGTCGTCGGCCTGTTGGCGAGTCTCACCAACGAAGATTGTGACGCCGGCGAGGATCTTGAGGTCCTCCGGCTCGCGCCCAAATCGCGCGAGGAGGCTCTTGAAGTCGGCATAAAGGTTCCGAGCTGCCGGCAACGTCGCTTCGATGGCGAAGATGCAGTCGGAATGGCGGGCAGCAAGCTCACGACCGGTCTCAGATTGTCCAGCGGAGAACACCACCGGATGACCCTGTGGTGGGCGCGGCACATTCAACGGCCCGGCCACTTCAAAGTGCTGACCCTTATGCCCGAGCAACTGTACCTTGCCCGGGTCGAGGAAACGTCCCGTGAATTTGTCCTGCGGAAATGCGTCGTCGGCCCACGAGTCCCAGAGGCCCTTTACCACGTCGGCGAACTCGTTGGCGCGCTCGTAACGCGTGCTGCGGGCCACGTGCTCGGCGTGGCTGAAGTTCAAGGCATCGCCAGGGTTCGAGGTCGTGACCAGGTTCCACCCGGCTCGCCCGCCGCTGATGTGATCAAGCGAGGCAAAGCGGCGGGCAACATGAAACGGCTCGTCGTAGGTCGTGGTCGTCGTAGCGACGAGCCCGATGTGTCGCGTCACCATGGCCAGCGCCGACAGCAGCGTGACGGGCTCAAAAACGCCTGGGCGGTCGGACGGCGAAGTGGCGGCAAAGAGGTCGGACTTGTCCATATGGCGCACGCCGTTGCCGTCGGCGAGAAACAGCAGGTCCATCTTCCCAGCCTCGGCGATCTTCGCTAACCGCACGGCATTTGCGATATTGGCGGCGGGCTTCTCCCAGGCATCGGCGTGGCGCCACTCGCCCACATGGCTTCCCTGGGCGTTGGCATTGGCGGCGAGAATCATCGGCATATCTGGCGAAGTCCGCTGATGGTTTTCGGAATTTCGAATCTGCCTGCATGGCCGGCCCGATGTCCAGGCTCGAGAAGCTGTCCATTCGCGGTCGATCCCATGAGACGAGGGCAGCCAACTCTGTCACAACGTCAATCGCGCAGCTGTCCAGCCCGTCTGCTCGTCGAGGCGCCAAGTCACCCTGCCACGTCCATGACCAGGCCGGTTCTTGTAACGCTGGCTTGCATGCCCCATGGCGACGACGTCTACATCGGGTTCAGCGGACAGGTCTTGTGCTCAAAGCACGTGCCAGCGCGAAGCCGCCCATGTCAACCAGAACGGGATACGTCGAGGCATGCTGAAGAACGAGCCGTCGGACGCCCGTGCCGCCAATGCCGGCACGTTCGGTCCGCTTCGCCACACCCTGTTCAGAAACATGTGGCTGGCCAGCATTTTCTCGAACCTGGGCCTTTTTGTTCTCGGCGTCGGCGCTGCCTGGGACATGACACTCATGACCGGCTCGCCGAGCATGGTGGCGCTGGTCCAGACCGCGATGATGCTCCCTGTCGCGCTGTTCTCCCTTGCCTCTGGGGCGATCGCCGACATGTTCGATCGCCGAAAGGTGGCGCTCGTTGCTCTCGGCATATCTGTATCGGGCTCGATCGCCCTCGCCATCGTCGCGCGAAGCGGCCACATCACGCCCGAAGCAATCCTCGCACTCTGCTTCATCGTCGGCTCTGGCACCGCCCTCCTCTGGCCGACCTGGGGCGCCTCGGTAGCGGAGCAGGTGCCCTCGGACGTCTTGCCGGCAGCGGTGGCCCTCAATGGCATCAGCTACAATGTAGCCCGCAGCTTCGGTCCGGCGCTAGGCGGCGTCATCGTGGCGGCCGCCGGTGGCGTAGCAGCATTTGCCACGACGGTCGTTTTCTACGTCCCGCTCCTTGTCGTCCTGTTCCTATGGCGACGGACGCTCGAGCCATCACGGCTGCCGCCCGAGAGCCTGGGTCGCGCGATGATTTCCGGCATTCGGTACGTGAGCAATGCTCCCTCGATTCGTGTCGTAATCGGACGCACGCTCATGGCCGGCCTCGCAGGCGGATCGGTGGCCGCACTGCTGCCTCTTGTATCTCGGGACCTGCTTCAGGGTGGCGCCCAGCTTTTCGGGTTGCTCCTCGGTGCCTTCGGCATCGGCTCGATCATCGGGGCGTTCAATTTCTCCAAATTGCGCAATCGCATGAGTGGAGAGACTGCTGTGCGGTTGTCCACGCTCGGCATGGCGTTGGGTGCTCTCACCGTTGCGGAAAGTCGGTTCGCTGCTCTCACGGTCGCCGCCCTGGTGCTGTTCGGAGCGTCATGGACGGGTTGCATGATGAGCTTCAACGTAACAGTCCAATTGTCGGCCCCGCGCTGGGTGGCCGCCCGCAGCCTGGCGGCCTATCAGGCAGCCGTTGCGGCGGGCGTCGCGCTTGGCGGCTGGGGCTGGGGCGTGATGGCCAACGACTGGGGTGTCGATCGAACGCTCGCCGCGTCGGCCGGCGCGCTGCTCGTCTCCGCTCTGCTGGGCCGCTGGCTGCAGGTCCCGACCATCGGCTCCGATAAGGTCGTTTCGGGCAGCGAGCTCTCTGACCCTGATATCAAGATTTCGCTCATCGCCCGCAGCGGCCCGATCGTGATCGAAATCGAGTACAGGGTTGCAACTGATCGGGCACAGGAGTTCCATGCCGTCATGCAGCAGGTGAGGTCCAGCCGCACGCGCAATGGCGCCTATGGGTGGACCCTCGCACGAGACATCAGTGATCCCGAGTTGTGGATTGAGCGGTACCACTGCCCGACGTGGCACGACTATTTGCGCCAAAGGAACAGGCCGACGACGGTGGAACGCGAGCTCCACGCCAAAGCCATGCAGTTCCATATCGGCAAGGAGCCCGTGCGGATTCATCGGATGCTCGAGAGGCCAGGCGGCTCCATGGGCTGAACGGGAACTTCTCAGTGGGCCTCGATCGGCTCTGCGTCGTCGACGATCAGCGAGTGGGGGTGCGACTCCGCTATGAGTTGCCCATTGGTATATGGTTCATCCCAGAAGCAGACCTCAACAGGCACCAGTTCACCGACGCAGTGATTGACGACGACCATGACCGGTTTCTGATCCATCGCGAAGCCGCATTGAGGTCGAGGGATAGCCCGAGCATCCGACTCAGTTGGCCAAGTAAGCGCCGCCCAGCACCACTCTTGGAATGTGACCCGCCCATGCCTGGGGCGCTAAACCGAGCTTATCTCGTCGCTTCGAAAGCGTTAGTCTCGGTTGTGCCAATCGCAGCATCCGGAGATCGCAATGCCCCCGGAGGTCTTTGTGCAGGCCGCGCCGTTGCAACGTGCCGCCGCTTTCGACACTCGTCCGCATTTCGACCCGATCGAGGAGGCGCTCTCCCAGGCCGCTAGCTCGCATCGCTCTCCGCGCATGCTCGAACGGCCGGACGGCGCGGACCCGGTGACGGGCATCGTGCGATGGGCACCCGCGAAGTCCTTGTGGATCACGGTCATGTGGCTGGCGGCGATCGTCGGCGGTCCGCTCTGGTTCACCTGGGACGCGGTGCTCCTATTCCTGGCGACGACCGCGGCAACGGTTTGTCTCGGGCATTCGCTCGGGATGCACCGTCGGCTGATCCATCGCGCCTACGATTGTCCGCTTTGGCTAGAGCGCCTCCTCGTCTATCTTGGCGTGCTGGTCGGCATGGCCGGCCCTTATGGAATGATCCGTCAGCACGACATTCGCGACTGGGCTCAGCGCAAGCCTGCTTGTCACCCGTATCTCGCGCATCGCTCGCCGATCCTGCAAGACGGCTTGTG
>JBFWQN010000479.1:0-4427 GCA_050249405.1 Hyphomicrobiaceae bacterium
GTGCGCAGCGGCAAGGTGAAGGTCGAGGTGATGCAGCGCTACGCGCTGAAGGATGCCGCGCAGGCGCATCGCGATCTCGAGGCACGCAAGACCACGGGCTCGATCGTTCTGCTGCCCTGAGGCCGCCTCGGCTGTCGCGTCGCAGCCTTACGAGCAAGATGGGGCCCGCCTTCAAGCGGGCCCCATTCGATTCCGGGACGTCCAACGCCGCCTCAGCAGCAGCCGCCACCCGGGGCACAAGCGCCAGTGCCCGCGCTGGAGCCGGTCGCCGCCGACCCGAATGGCAGCGGCGTACCGCAGCCGGCGAAAATGCCATAATGGCGCGTGAAATCGCCGATGAAGTCGAAGTGCGGGCGGAAGCGCGTGTCGGCGAGCATGCGCCACGTGTTGCCGCAGACCGGGAACACCTTGCCCGTCTCGATGACGTGGTGCCCGTCGAGCGTGAAGGCGTGCTCGGCGCCCTTCACCGTGCCCTTGTAGACGACGGCCTGACCATAGTCCTCGCAGTGCGTCTCGAGACCGTCGAGCTTGAAGAGCCGGTAGGTTGCGGAGAAGAAGCGCGCCTGCCCGAGCTTCGCTTTCAGCTCGGGGTCGGTCACCTCGAGCGCGCGGTCGGTGACGAGCCGGGGGTCGGCGAAGCCCGCCCGCTTCGCGAGATTGTGGAAATCGTTCCAATAGAGCGCCCCGCCCAGGCACTCGCCGTAGAGCACGGGGTCGGCCTTGACGCTCTCGGCGAGGCGGCGGTCGGCGTAGACGTCGGCGAAATAGAGCTCCCCGCCCGGCTTCAGCAGGTCGAAGGCGCCCTTCAGCACCGCGAGCTTGTCGACCGACAGGTTGATCACGCAGTTCGACACGATGACGTCGAACGAGGCGGGCTCCAGCCCGAGGTCGCCCAGCTTCTCGATGTAGCCGTCCCGGAACTCGGTGTTGGCGCAGCAGAAGCCGAAGGATTTGGCATGCCAGTCGACGTGGGCACGCGCCACGGCGAGCTGCGCGGGCGTCATGTCGACCCCAACCACGCGCCCCTTCGGGCCCACCATCTGGGCCAGCATATAGACGTCCTGGCCGGAGCCGCAGCCGAGGTCCAGCACCTTCATGCCTTCGAGGACGTCCGGCGCGACGAGGCCGCAACCGTAGTACTTGGCCTTCACCTCCGGGTGCACCTTGGCCAGAAGCCCGCGCACAGCCGGCGGCATGGCGTCCGGGGTGCAGCAGGCGCTGGTCTTGAGGTCGGCCGATGTCTGCAGCGTCTCGCCGTAATAGGTCTTGACGATGTCGAGTGTCATCACGGGCTCCCTGGGCCTCTCGCGCAGCTGGCCAGCTTATAGAGGCCGGCGCTCTGCGACGGAAGCTCGGGGCGGAAGCCGCTTTCGCATCAGTGGCGCGGGAAGAAGCGGCCGAGCAGCCGGTCGAGGAGCCACATCGTTCCGCACATCACCGTGCGATCCGGCATGTCACCGATATTGGCGGGAAGCAAGCCGCCGGCAACCGAGGACACCTCGTCCGAGGTCAACTGGCGGATGGCGGGAGCGCGGACGGCGGTCTCGATTGGGCGCATGGGAGCTATCCTGGGGTTGGCGGCAGTGCCGCAGCGTCGAACCCAATGTCCCTCGGCATGCTCGCCCGCGCTGTGAGCGCACGCAAACCTCGGCGCTTTTTACGTCCGGTCTCAATCGCTTGCGAGCACCTCGGCCAGCTCCCTGAAATCCGCGACGATCAGGTCCGGCTGGTTCGGAGACTGGCCGTAGGGGCGCTTCCTGCGGTCGACGAATGCGGCGCGGAAACCGTGGCTCTTGGCACCGATGCAGTCGAAGGCGTGATTGGCGACGAACAGGCAGCCCGATCGCTCGATATGGGGCCAGCGGTCCGAGACCAGCCGCTCGGCGGTGGCGTAGGTCTTCCAATGCGGCTTGAAATAGCCTGCCTCCTGCACCGAGACGGTGAGGTCCATCGGGAAGCCGATGTGCGGCTTGGCCGCCTCCAGCATGTCGCGGTCGCCATTGGACAGGATCACCAGCTTGTAGCGTTTGGCGAGCGTCTCGAGGGCGGCGATCACATCGGGGAAGGGCTTGAGGCTCTCGATCTGCGCGACGAGCCATTCCACCTCGCCCTGCGTGTGGGAGATGCCGCAGCGGTCCATCACCTGCGACACGGCGCGATGGCCGATCTGGCGATAGGGGGTATGTCCGCGATCGAGGAGCGCATCGATCATGCTGTCCTCGTAGTGGGTGCGCCGCCACCACGTGACGAACTGGTTGGGATCGCCCTTCCAGCCCTTTTTCGCGAGAAACGGCGTCGCCGCCGCAACCAGCCCCGCCTGCATGTCGACGATGGTGCCGTACTGGTCGAAGACGAGGGCGCGCGTCTCGCGCCGCAGGATGTCGAGGGTGGTTGCCATTCGCGGTCCGCTCGTTGAGGGGGCGCGTTAGCAATGGCGATGCCTGCGTCTCCTGGCAAGCGCCGGCTGGTCCGAGCAGCCGGCGCTTGCCAATTTTTCAAAGCTCGGGCGCGTCAGTGGTGCCGCTGCTGCTCGTCCGGCGCCTGGCTTTCCTGGCGCGCGGGCTCGGCCCGCCGTTCACCGGAGCCGGACGACGACTGGTGCTGCACGCGAGCCCCCTCCTTCCTCTCCTCGCTGCTCCGCGCGACCTCGATGCGGCGGACGCGCTCGCTCTCCTGGCTTTTCGGCAGCACGACCTCCAGCACGCCATCCTCGAAGCGGGCCGAGATGCCGTCCTCGTCGACGTCGGGGGGCAGCGTCATCGTGCGCGCGAAGCGGCCCTGCCGGCGGCTTCCGCGCCCTCCTTCCGCGCCCGATTCCGATTGCTCCTTGCCTTGCTGCTCGCCTTGGCCGCGCGAGCGCCATTCCCCCGTGATGCGCAACTGCCGGTCGGCGGTCACGCACACATCGACGTTATCGGCTTTCATGCCCGGCAGCTCGACCTCGAGCTTGTAGGCATCGTCGGTGTCGGAGAGGTCGATCCCCTGCCAGGGGCCCTCCTGCGCAAGCGAAACCTGCATATCATCACCAAAGACACGCTGCAGGCGGCGCATCATGTCATCCATATCCTGGACCATGCGGACCAGCATATCCGGACCACCGCCGCCGTAAGGCGAGAGGCTCTGCTGGCGGTATGGGGTGATCGAAGTACGACGATTCATGGTTTGTGCTCCTGCTTGTGCTGCAACTGGGATGGGGCGGCCCCGCCCGGCCTCGGGACCTGGCTCATCTCCTATTTGGTCGGCGTGTTTGCAGGATTGTGCGCACCGGATCCGCTCTGCGACATGCCGGAGGCCGAGCCGGCAGACGAGCTGCCCGTCGTGCCAGCACCCGCTCCGGTCGCTGCGCTGCCGGACACCTGCGGCGGGTCGATCATCATGATGACCGGGCTGCCGTCGGCTGACTTGGCGTGCACGATGTAGCTGGCATCGACCACGATCACGTCAGTGAAACCGGCCTTCTGCAGAGAGTCGCGAAGCTTGCTCTGCGACATGGCATGGCGCTGTGACGACGCCTGCCCTTGCACGGAAGCGGAGCCTTTCGAATCCGAGGACTGAGGTTGGCTCTGCTGTTGGGCGAACGCAGCCGGCATTCCCAGGCCGAGCGCGAGTGTAACGGCGAGGGGCATTGTGATGTGCTTCATTGGTCAGCTCCTTTGCCCCCGGTCTTGCCTCCTCGATGAACGGTGCCTTGCACCACGGGTTCCGCTCATGGCCATGGCCTGGGCCACGCACGCATCCGCAAAGGCCGGCACTCCGAAGGCTCACGGTCTCGTGGACGAGCCCACCTTGGTGGTGGCCGATGCCGCGTCGCGCGGGCGGCGCGCGGGGCGGCCCGTGCTCACGGGTTGAGGCCGCGTGACCGATGCCGGGAAGACGAGCTTCCAGACGAGCCCCGTCGGCCGGTAGTCGACATCGGCCTTGCCGCCGACAGCCACGGCTGTCATGCGCTTGATGACCTGCGTTCCGAACCCGTTCGAGTCGGGCTCCTCGACAGGCGGCCCGCCCGTCTCCCGCCACGTCAGCTCCCAGCGCGGCTCCGGCTCCCCGGGGAGCAGACGCCAGCCGATGTGCACCGTTCCCGAAGGCACCGAGAGCGCGCCATACTTGGCGGCATTCGTCGCGAGCTCGTGGATGGCGAGGCCGATGGCCTCGGCAGCGGCGGCGCTGAGCATGGCCGGCGGACCCGATACCGAGACCGCGCTGCTGCTCGGGCCGACGAAAGCCTCGATCTGGCTGCGGATCAGCTCGTCCAGCAGGGCGCCGTGCCAGTCCTGCCGCAGCAACAGGTCGTGGGATGCGGAGAGCCCCTGCAAGCGGCCGCGAAACCGGGCCAGGAACTCGGCCGTCGAGCCCGAGCCTCGCGCCGTCTGATTGGCGATCGACTGGATGATGGCGAGCTGATTCTTGGAGCGGTGCGCGATCTCGCG
>JBFWQN010000480.1:0-4420 GCA_050249405.1 Hyphomicrobiaceae bacterium
GTCGTCGGCGCGCTTCCCGGCATCCTCACGATGGTCGCCGTGACGCTGATCTCCGTCGTCGTCAAATACGCGACCCTGGAGCTGACGCGCGGCGATACGATAGATCTCGACCGCGAGGTTCTCGCGCATGGCATGGGCAGCCTCGCCACCGCCTTGCTCGGCGGCATGTTCGCCGGAGTTTCCATGAGCATGACGCGGCTGGCGCAGCAAGCCGGCGCCTCGGGTTTCGGATTTGCCGCCGCGAGCGCCCTCGCGACGGCGGGCTTCCTGCTGACGGGAACGGACGTGCTTCGCCTCGTGCCCGTTCCAGTTCTCGCCGGACTGCTGATCTTCCTCGGCTTCGGCCTCATCGCCGACGGCCTCATGCCACCGTTGCGGCAGCGCGCGTGGCTGGAGCTCGCCATCGCGCTCGCGATCCTCCTCGCCTGCGTCCAGCAGGGCTACGTCATCGGCGTGCTGACGGGGCTCGCCGCATCGTGCCTGATCTTCGTGCTGAGCTACGCCCGGGTCGATTCCGTCCGCCGGCATGCGACGGGCGATGTCCTGCTCGCGAGAACGGCGCGCGGTCCGGAGGTCGGTGAGCGCCTCCGGGACGCGGCGCGCGCCGTCCATGTCTTCTCGCTGGCCGGCTACCAGTTTTTCGGCTCGGCCGAGCAGGCGCTCGAGCGTGTCCGGAGCGTCCTCGATGCTCCGGCCGAGCCACCGGCCCGCATCGTCGTCCTCGATTTCACCGACGTGCCCGGCGCCGATGCCTCGGCGAGAGCCGGCATCGCGAGGCTGAAAAACTACTGCGACAGGCGCGGCGCCACGGTCGTCCTCGCCGGCCTCGCGCCGGGACTGCTGGCAGCGCTCACGCGGACGGGCGTCGTGGTGGCCGGTGCCGAGCACAGCCATTTCCCGGATTTGCCCAAGGCTCTGGCCTGGTGCGAGACCCAGCTGCTCGCGGAGATCGGGCAGGACGACGCCGTCGGCAGCGCCGGCTTCCGCAGCTGGCTCGCCCGCGAGGTCGGAGGCGAGAAGGCCGCCGACGTGCTCATCGGCTACCTCGGCCGCGAGGAGCTGCCCGCCGGCACCGTGATCTATCGCGCCGGCGAGCCCTCCGACAGCATCGGATTCGTTGCCGCGGGCTCGGTCGAGGTGCAGGTGCCCGGCCCGGGACCGGGAGGCGGTTTCGACCGGCGCATGATGGGATCGACCGTGATCGGCGAGATGGGCTACTTCCGTCGCCGGGAACGGGGAGCGACCGTGGTGGCGGAGACCGACACGGTGCTCTACGTGATCGAGCGCCACCGTCTCCGGGACCTCGAGCTGGCCCAGCCCTATCTCGCCGCGGCGATCTACCGGCTGGTGATCCGGGAGCTCGCCGATCGCCTCGACACGGCGAACGTCGAGGCGAGCCTCCGGCGGTGACGGAGGCAGTGCCACCACCGCTACCAGAGCGTCTCCCAGAGATGGCTTTCGACATCGATCTGGCCGAGCTCGTCGCCCTTGAAGTCGCCGCGTGAGACGATGCCGCGGATGCGTCCGCCCTCCACAACGGGAAGGTGACGAAAGCCCCCATCCGCCATGACGTGCAGCGCATCGATGGCCCGCTTGTCGGGCGTGATGGTGACGGGATCGCGCGTCATGGCGTCGGCCAGGCGGGTCGTCACCGGATCGCAGCCCCCGGCGACGACCTTCACGGCGTCACGTCCCGTGAAGATGCCGACGAGGCGCTGCGCCTCGTCGACCACGAGCACCGACCCGACGCAGCCGTCCCACATCCGCCGCGAGGCGTCCTGCACGGTCGACGATTGATCGAGGACGACGGGAGACTGGTCCTTCACGATAAGGGCGAGCTTGCGATTGGTCATGCCGGCCTCCGCTTCCGCGCGGCTCCGGAGTGGCCGCCGGTCGGGGAAACCTGGAAGCGGCACCGACCCGGCGCCTTGCGTTATGTCAACCGCGTGACACGAGATGCTTTGGTGCTCAGCGCGCGCGGCGCACGATGGTGCCCACGCCGTGCTCGGTGAAGAGCTCGAGCAGCACGCAGTGCGGCACCCGCCCGTCGATGATCACCACGGCGTCGACGCCGGCCTCGACCACCTCGATGCAGCCCTCGACCTTCGGGATCATGCCGCCGGTGATGGTGCCGCTGCGGATCAGCGCGCGCGCCTCCTCGACGGTCAGGTCCTCGATCAGCTTCTTGTCCTTGTCGAGGACGCCGGCCACGTCGGTCAGCAGCAGCAGGCGCTTGGCCTTCAAGGCCGCCGCGAGGGCCGAGGCGAACGTGTCGGCGTTGACATTCAGCGTCTCGCCCGTCTCCGACACGGCGACCGGGGCGACGACCGGGATCAGATCCGACTTCGAGATGACGTCGATGATCTCTGTGTTGATGCGCACGGGATCGCCGACGAAGCCGATATCCACCGGCGCCACGACATTGGTCACCGGATCGGGCATCTCCGTGATCTTTCTCGCGATCATGAGATTGGCATCCTTGCCGGAGATGCCGACGGCCTTGCCGCCCTGGCCGTTGATGGCCGACACGATCGACTTGTTGATGGCACCGGCAAGCACCATCTCGACCACCTCGACCGTCGGCTTGTCGGTGACGCGCAGGCCGTGGACGAAGTCCGACTTGATGTCGAGCCGCTTCAGCATGGCGCCGATCTGCGGGCCGCCGCCGTGCACGACCACCGGATTGACGCCGGAGAGCTTCAGGTACGCGATGTCCTTGGCGAAGGCCTCCGCGAGAGCATCGTCGACCATCGCATGGCCGCCGAATTTGACGACGACGATCTCGTTGTCGTAGCGCACGAGGTGCGGCAGGGCCTCGGCCAGGATGCGCGCCTTCATCTGCGGATCGGGATTGCCCCTGGGCGCAGCGTCGCCCGCCGTGTCGCTCGTTGCCATCGTCGTCGCTCTCCGCAGGCGTGCCTCGCTCGGGGCGTGGTTATAGCGATGCCTTTGGGCGGGTGAAACGGTGATTTGGATCGAGGTTGAAGCGCTGCCGGCCCGGTCGGCGCGCGGCAGCAGGTCACCTTGGACCCGGCCGGAGCGCCAATTATCGTCTCGGCAGCTTTATGAGCACGTTCCGATTGGATTGATCGACAATGAGATTGCCCGGAGGCATCGAGCGGCCGGCTAAGGCTCAGTCCTCTGGGCGCAAGCTGGTCTACCTCTGCGATTGGCTTCCCCCCGATTTCGGCGCCGTCGGCCAATACAGCATGCTGTTCGCACGCGAGTTGGCCGAGGAGGGCTGGCACGTCACGCTGGCGGGCCTGTCCTCCAGCGGCGAGAGCGAGCTCGTCGAAAGCCTCGGCAGCGGCTCGCTACGCATCGTGAGGCTGGCCGCCGCGCCCTACGACAAGACCAGCTTTGCCCAGCGCCTGCTTTGGACGGCGCGCGTCAACACGCGGCTCGTCGCACGGCTCTGGCGGCGGATGCGCGAGGCCGACCGCATCGTCTTCACAGGCAGCCCGCCTCTCCTGCTCCACTGGATCGCGCCGGCGAACCTGCTGCTCGGCAAGGAGCTCGTCTACCGCATTACCGATTTTCACCCCGAATGCGCGATTGCACAGCGCGGCCATGCCGGAATCGCCCTTGGAGCGCTTTACCGATTGACGGTGTTCTGGCGACGTCGCGTGCAGCGCTTCGAGGCCCTCGGCGAGGACCAGGTGGCGCGCCTTGCCGCAATCGGCATCGAGCGCGGCCGCATCGCGATAAAGCGTGATCCCTCACCTGTCACCATCGACGGCGATACGCGGCCTCTCGCACGGCCGCCGGGCAGCGAAGGGAGACTGCTGCTCCTCTATTCCGGCAACTGGGGCGTCGCTCACGACTACCGCACGTTTCTGGCAGGCTATCGCCGTCATCACGAGAGTGGCAGGGGCCGGCTCGTGCTCTGGCTGAATGCGGTGGGGGCGGCGGTGGGACCACTCGCCCGCGCCCTCGAGGCCGAGGGCCTGCCGTTCGTTCGCGGCAAGCCGGTGCCGATCGAGGACCTCGCCTCGCTGCTGGTGACGGCAGACGCCCACCTCGTGACCCTGCATGACGCCTTCGTCGGTTTCGTGCTGCCGTCCAAGATCTATGGCTGCATCGCATCCGGCAAGCCCGTGCTGTTCGTCGGCGCCGAGGGCTCCGACGTGCATCTCCTGTCCAGCCGGACGCTTGGAGACGACTATCGCCGGGTGGAGGTCGGTGACGAGGACGGTTGCGCCGCCGCTCTCGACGCGCTCGCCCGTCGCATCGACGCGGCCGCCGGTCCTGTGGACGCCGAGTGTCCGGCGCCGCCCACCGGACGGCCCGGGTAAGGATGGCGACATTCGCGGTTGCGGCGGCGAGCGCCTCGCGCCTACCTTCACGCCAACCTTCGAGCCACCCATTCCGGAGTCCGCCCATGCGCGTTGGCGTCTTCTACTTCCCGACCGACTACGGC
>JBFWQN010000481.1:0-4385 GCA_050249405.1 Hyphomicrobiaceae bacterium
CCGATCTGACCGCCCGCGCCGCTGCTCGGCCTAGCGGTGATGATGCTCCGCCTTGGGCAGGAACCAAGCGAGCAGTCCGAGCAACGGCAGGAACGCGCACATGCGGTACACTGTGGCGATGCTGGTCCAGTCCGCGAGCTTGCCGAGCGCCGCGGCGCTGAGCGCGCCCAGCCCGAACGTCACGCCGTAGAACAGTCCGGCCGTCATGCCGACCTTGCCGGGCAGCAGCTCCAGCGCATAGACGAGGATCGCCGGGAAGGCGCTCGACATGATGGCGCCGATCAGCATGGTCAAGGCGATCGTCCAGCCGAGGCCGACCCACGGCAGCATCAGCGTGAAGGGCAGCGCGCCCAGGATCGAGATCCAGATGATGGCCTTGCGTCCCAGCCGATCGCCCAGGTAGCCACCGACGAGAGCGCCGACCACCTGCGAGATCAGGAAGAGGAACAGCAGGAGCTGGGACGTCTGCACCGTCACCTGGAATTTGTCGATCAGGTAGAAGGTGTAATAGGAAGAGAGACTTGCGGTGTAGGCGCTCTTCGAGAACATCAGCGCGAACAGCACCATGACGGCGAGCAGCACGCCCGGCGGCAGCGCCGCGCCGGCACCGAGGCCGCCGGCTTTTGCAGATGAGGGCGTCGGTCCCAGGCTCGCGTACCAGCGGCCGACCCACGCCAGCAGCATCATGGCGGCGAGCACCACGGCCGAGAACCAGACGAGGCTCTTCTGCCCGGCTGGCACCACGATCGCCGCGGCCAGCAGCGGTCCGACCGCAGAGCCTGCCTGTCCGCCGACCTGGAACAGCGACTGGGTGAAACCCACCCTCCTGCCCGCGGCGAGGCGCGCCATGCGCACGGCCTCCGGGTGGAAAATGGCAGAGCCGAGCCCGATCAGCATGGCGCCCGCGAACAGCACGCCGTAGCTCGTCGCCTCTGCCAGCATGACAAGCCCGACGAGCGTCGATCCCATGCCCGCGGCGAGCGAGTAGGGCTGCGGGTTGCGATCCGTGATCATGCCGACCAACGGCTGCAGGAGCGAGGCCGTGAACTGGAACGCCAGCGTCAGCAGACCGATCTGCCCGAAGTCGAGGGCGTAGGTCTGCTTGATGATCGGATAGATGGCGGGCAGTAGCGCTTGCGTCATGTCGTTGAGGAAATGACTGAAGCAGAGCGCCGCGACGATCGGCACGGCAACCTCGCCGGTGCTCGCGAGCTTGGGGGCGGGCGCGGTTGTCGTGCGCATGCGTCAGGGATCCTGAAACGGCGTGAAGCGAGCCGCGACGCCAACCGAGGCGGGTCGCGAGGCATCGAGGACGGTGCGCAACGAACTGCGGCCCGTCAAGCCGCCGCACTGGCCGGCGCAAGATGTCACACACTCCCGCCCTTGATCGCACGACGGCGAGGCTCGTCCTCGAAAGCCCGACGACGCAAGACTGTCCGATTAATGCACATCGTTTTGAGTGGTATGCCCGGCGCTACGCTCGACTTCGCAATAGCTTGTAAAAAGAGCGATTCAGTCACATAGTCCACATTGGAGCATTGGTTCGCGCGCTTGCGCAGTGCCGGTCGGCCGACCGACGGTCAACGGGTTCAATTCCACCCTTCCGACATCTTGTTGTTGGCGCCTCTGCAAAGGCAGCGCCGGCGAGATGCCTGCAGGGCGGGAGGAGAGCTGCGGTGAAACCTTCGGCGTATCCGGCCCGTTCCGCGCCTCGTCGGGGAGAGATTGATGACGGGCAACGCCGTCGGCACCGTGGGCCTGCAGCGGCCCGGCGAAGCCGGAAACCCACTTCCGAGCCTGGCTGTCGTGCCCTACGAGACGTGCGGGGCAGACCGGCTGATTGACGACGCTTTCGCCACCTGCCTCACACTGCAGCTCACACAATCCCTGCAACGGGTGGATGGGCTACGTGTCGCGGCGCCTTCCTCCACCGTCAATCTTGCACGCATGACACCTGTTGCGGAGATCGGCCGCCAGCTGCGGGTCGACTACGTCCTCAAGGGTGTCGTCAAGCGCGCAGGCGGCAGCTTGTTTTTCGAGCAGACCCTGTTCGACGGCGCGAGCGGCCAATTGCTCGTCACCACGGAGGCCGAGTGCGGGCTCGGTGATCTCCACGGGTTCGAGCGCGACATTCTTGCGCGACTGGCCTCGGACGTCCGTTTGCCCCTGCTGGAAGCGGAGATCGAGCGTGTCTGCGGCCCGCGGCCGCGCAACAAGACGGCCTACGAGCTGGCTCTGCGCGCCCAGGTGATGCTGCTGCGGCTCGACCGGCGCAGCGTCGAGGCGGCACGGCGACTGCTGAACAGAGCGTTGGACCTCGATCCCGATTACGCCACCGCCTACGCCTGGCTCGCCCGCATACATTCGCTTCGCATCGGCCAAGGCTGGGCCCGCGACCGAAAAGGCGAGGCCGACGAGGCCCTGCGGCTCGCCGAGATCGCCATCGCACGCGAGCCCCGCAATGTCGTCGCCCTCGCGACCACGGGGCACGTGCACTCCTATCTCCGCCGAAGCTACGTGGCAGGAGAGCACCTGCTCCGACGCGCGATCCACGCTTGCCCGAACGAGCCGCTCGGCTGGCTCCTGCTCGGCGCAACGCTCGCGTACACGGGACGCCCGCAGCAGGGGCGCGAGCTCGTCGAGTATGCGCTGACCCTGTCGCCGCTCGACTCCAGCCTTCATATCTTCCTCAACTTTGCGGCCATGTGCTGCTATGCGGCCGGCGACTACGAGGACGCCGTCGCCTTTGCCCACAAGGCGGAAAGCGAGAACCCGAGCTATTCGGCGACTTACAAGGTGCTCGCCTGTGCGCTGGTGGGGCTCGGCCGCGTCGCCGAGGCCCGTGCGGTCGCCGCTCGACTACGGGCGATCGAGCCGCACTATACGTTCGAAGCCGCCGCCCGGGCGCTGCCGTTCGACGACCCGCTGCTGCGTGAGCTGGCCCTCCGGCAGCTGCGGACGGCCGGCGTCTTCGACCGCACGGATGCAGCAAGAAAGGCGGTCCGCTGAGAGCCGCCGTTCCGCTTGCCGCCTCCACTCACGGAGCGACCTCGGTGCGCCGCCCCGCTGCCGCCTTGCGGACACGCGCCGCATAGGCACCACGGCGGCGCTCCGGGTCGCTGCACGGCTCGACGACGGTTTGTGCGTAGCGTCTCCAATCGTCCGGCGTGAGCCCGCCGAAGTCCGCCACGACATTGTAATCGTCGAGCCGGCCGTCCGCGTATTGGCTCTTGCATAGCGGCTGCACCTGCATGAACGGCACGTCGTCGTCGAATTCGATTGGCACGTTCGTTCGCGTCAGCCGGACATTGGTGAAGAGCGGGCCGAGCCAGTGATCGGTCTCGATGATGCCCTCGTACAGCTCGTACCCGGAAGGACGCGGCAGGTTAGCGACGGGACGCACCAGCAGGCTCCAACCCGGTGCGGTCTGCGCGAGCGAGCCTGGCCAGATCTGCACGGTGCCGGCCTGAACGGAGGCGGCGAGGAATGCTGGAGCAAATCCGCGCACAGGCTCCGGTGCGGCGGCGTCGAAGGCATCGTCGAACCCGGGATAGTGCACCGAGCGGAGCGGGACAAAGTCCTGCTGGCCCTCGACCCTCCAATGAATCTCGTTGCCGTCCCAGACGAGCTGGAAGCGTCGGGGCAGGAAGACGTGCCAGCCAAAGGCCGACGCCGCCGACACGGGCTCGCAGTAGCGCAAAGCCCGAACCGGCAGCGTGCCTCCCACCGAGCGGTCGGCGCGGCGCGGCAGGCGCGCACCGTCGACGAGTTGAATGAAACGGACAAGTGGCTGGGTCGCCGAAGGACTGGCCTCCGGCTGGCTATGAGATGAAAGCATGAATAATCCCGATCCGATGTGCAGAAGCGGATGAGCTCATATTCGGCAACGTATCGGGTCACGAATCGATAATCGGCGCCACACAGCTCGGGGACGTATCGCCGAGCCGGCGGAGATAATATCGCCAGCATCGATTTCGATTGCCGATCCGCCTGCAAAGCGAAATCGCACGCGCGTCCACGTGCGATTTCACCCAATGCCGCTACCAGGGCATCATGCTGTCGCCGAGGCGCGTTCTCGGTGCCTTTGCCCAAGGCGTCATGCTGTCGCCGAGGCGCACGGAAGTCGCATTGTGCCAGGGCTTCATGCTGTCGCCCAGCTGCACGCGCGGTGCGTTGGCTGGCGGCACGGTGGTTGGGGATGCCGTCTGGGCCACGGTAGCATCGGTGGCCGTCTTGATCATCGGCTTGGACATTTCGATACGCACTCCAAAGGACATCTATTCCAAAGATTGCTGCAGCAACACGGGTATCATCAGCGAAGTCGGACGCCCACGTCAAGAAGCTGTCTGATAAGCCATGGCGTTATTTGTTGCATTTTGATTGGC
>JBFWQN010000482.1:0-4380 GCA_050249405.1 Hyphomicrobiaceae bacterium
ATCGCAATTAGGAAATGCCGACTTCGGCTGCAATGCGCTGCTCTGGCACGGGCGATCGCCAGTGCCGCCCCGCCGAGGCAACAGAACGCCTGATCCCGTCGCGAGGCGCGGATTTGGCCGAAGCGCCGTCTTGCATATGCGTCGAGATCTATTAAGTTATTGAATGCGCCGGGAATATAGCTGCTTCGAGGAGAACTGCATGACCATCAGGACAGCAGCGGCGGCGGCCATCGCACTTGGCCTCGCCTTGTTCGCAACGCTCCCCGCCCAGGCGGCCGGGGCACCCGCGGCCGCTCGCACGGCGACCGTCGGGGTGGAGAGGCCGGCGGCCGAGCAAGTTCACTACCGCTGGCGCCGCCACTATCGGCCCTACGTCTACTTCGGCTACGGGCCACGCTTCTACGGCTACAGCTACTACAGGCCGCGCCACTACTATCGGCATTACGGCTATCGGCCGCACTACCGGCACCATCATCGCTGGCATCGCCGCTGGTAGCATCGTGCACCCGAGTGGGTGGAGAGGCCGCGCTCAGCGGCCTCTTCTCGCCTCTTCACCCCAGCGCAGGCTCCCACCGGCTACCACCCTCCGTGAACTTTTCGACGTGAGCCCCGTTTGCCCCAAGAGGGGATTGGCAATGCAGCGGACGGAACGCTGCGCAAGGAGGCTCTCATGAAATGGCACGCAATCGTTCTCGGCCTGGCGATGGCCACAGCAGGCCTGGCTGCTCCCTCGGTCCAGGCAGCGGCCGTGCCGATGGCACGCGGCGGCGTATCAGCGGCCACTACCGCACCGGCCGTGCTCGTGAACGATCGCCATCATCACGGTTGGAGCCATAACCGGCATCACGGCTACCGGCATGGCTATCGTCACCACCGCTACGATCGCCGCCATCACCATCGGCGGTACTACTATCGCAATGGTCACCGCTATTACTATTACCCGTACGGGCACACCCCGCGCTCGCGTGCCTTCGGCGGCAATCGCGGCCGGTGACCCGCGCGATCTGGCAAAGCCGCCGACGTCCTCGTCAGATGACCTCGTCGGTTTTGTCGTCGGTCTCGCCAAATCGGCGCAACGTAGCCGGTCTCGTCCCCGCATAGAGCTTGTCGAGCCCCGGGGCGATCTTGGCGTTCTCACGCTCGAACAGGGAGCGGCCCTGAAGGTCGCTCTCGACCAGGAATGGGCCGAAGCGCTCGACATCGAGCACCCAGATGGCCTGGGCGATTCCCACCTCCTCGAGCCAGTGTGCGGCGACCACCTTCCGGATGCCGCGGCCGAGGAGAGCACCAGTGCCATAGCCGACCGTTGTCAGGTAGATGGCACCGTGTGGCACGAAGCTCGACTTGTAGATGTCGCTCGACATGCCCCCCTTGCCGATGATGACGTTGCAGCCGGACTGCTCCAGCCAGCCGTCGATCCACTTCGCGAACCGGAACGACGCGGTGGCCGTGACCGCGCCGACCGTCAACTCGCCGCCCGGTCCGACCGACGCCGCCGGTGAGCAATGGAACGACGCCGTCCCGATGGCCTCGGGCACGTTCGCCCGCTCCTCGACGGCGCGCTTGTAGACGCCCTCGCGGGCCGTGTGCACTCGGCCCGTCAGATAGACCACGGTGCCGATCTCGAGCTTGGCGAGGTCGTCGCGGGTCGCGGGAAGGTGCAGGTCGACTGTTTTGAGCTTTACCATCGGTGTCCTCGCGTCCCCGCCAGCCTAGGCCGGCCCGCACCGTTTGGCGAGCGACCTGACGGACTGAGGTCGCCCCGATCGCGTGCGCCGTCAGGGCCTCACTGACGCTTCGCATTTACTGCTCTCCCATCTTTGATTACGGATTGCAGAGACACCGACAGCTCGGGAAAGCACAACCTACGTCTGACGATGGACGCTCGGCAGGACCGGGCGAGCCGGGTGGCACGTGTCCCGGCGGTCCGTCATCCAGCCTACCGACCTACCGGCCTCTACCCGCTTTTCCGGCAGACCGGCTGCCGTTCCCGCTTCGATCCCCCGCCCAGCCCAGGAGATCATCGCCGATGTCGCGACTGGTGAGCCTCGTCAATCCCAATCAGGTCCAGCCCGGCATCACGCCCTACGCCCTCGACGTCCTCACCACCCATCTCGAGCGGGCGGGCTTCGAGGTCGAGGTCCTGGATCTCACTTTTCCCGAGACCAGCTGGCAGGCTGCCGTCGCCGCGTATTTCTCCCGCCGCACGCCCATGTTGATCGGAGTGACGCTCCGTAACACGGATACCGTCGTTCCCCAGGAGCAGCGCACCTTTCTCGAGGACCACCGCGCCATCATCGATGCCATCAAGGGCTGCTCTGCCGCTCCGATCGTCGTGGGCGGCGTCGGCTACTCGACGATGCCCTTCGCCATGCTGAGCTATTTGCAGGTCCCTTATGGCGTCGCCGGACCCGGCGAGGTGACGCTCGTCGAGCTAGCCCGAGCGTTGGCATCCGGAGGGTCGCCCGAGGGGGTGTCCGGGTTGCATATCCTCGATGGGACCTCGGTGAGGAAGGTGCCGGTTGCCAGCGCGCCGGCGCTCACGCCTGCCGAGGCCTGGCTCTCGCTGAACGAGGGCGTCCCCTTCGTCCGGCGCTCGGCCCATCCGCTCCGGGTCGACAACCGCAAGTATTACGAGCGCGGCGGCCTCGGCAACATCCTGACCAAGAACGGCTGTCCGCTCGACTGCGTGCACTGCTCGGAGCCCTTCGCAAAGGGGCAGACGCTGTCGCGGCGAACGGTGAAAGCCGTCGTCGACGAGATGGAGCAGCTTACCGACCAGGGCGTGCTCGACCTGCACACGACCGACAGCGAGTTCAATGTCGGCATCGGGCATGCCAAGCAGGTGCTGAAGGAGATCATCTCGCGTCGGCGGCGCGACAGCGGCTCGTCGCTCAGCAAGCTCAAGCTATGGACGTACCTGCAGCCGCGGCCCTTCGACGAGGAGCTCGCGGTGCTGATGCGGGAGGCCGGTTGCAAGGGCGCGAGCGTCGGCAGCGACCACACCGATCCACGCATTCTGGCAGGCTTCAAGCTGACCCAGGCTGGCAAGCCGTTCTACGACCTCCATGATATCCGCGAGACGAACCGGCTGCTCCTGGACAACGGCATGCTCGTCACGCAGGAGCTCATCCTCGGCATGCCGGGCGAGACGGCCGAGACGATGCGGCAGTGCATCGACGACATGCTGGCGCTCAATTCGACCGTCCTCGGCATCACGTTCGGCGTAAAGGTGTTTCCGCATACCCCGTTCGGGCGCAGGCTCGCGCGACAGTCCGACGGCCGGCCGGTGCCCGGTTTGCAGTCCAACACCGCCATCGGTCCCATCACGCTCTTGCCGATGGAGAAATGCCGGGACGCCGCGCACTACGAGCACCAATTCATGTTCGACGAGCACGGACGCATCCGGCCCATATTCTATTTCTCTCCGGATTTGCCCGAGGATGCGGAGACGATCGCCAGCCCGAGCGGTCGCTGGCGCAAGTCGATCGAGTTGATCTGGAGCCACATCCCGCAGGAGGAGCATTATCGCGTCTCGCTGCCGACGCTGCCCGGCGATTCGAAGGACGACAACAACTACGCCGACAATCCGTTTCTCAAGTGCTGGGTCCAGCTCGGCTACCGGGGTGCCTTCTACTCGAAATGGCGCGAGCGGGATCAGATCATTCAAGAGGCCATCGACAAGGGCATCGCGCGCGTGGATGCCGACGGGCGGCTGCACGTCTGAGGACTGCAGCAGGTCGGCTGAGCCGCAAAGTCTTGCGAGGAGGCGTCGCGCCGCGCGCCCGGCTCGAGCCAGACGCCGGCCGGAAAGCTACCGGGTTGCCGGCTTCAACCGATGCCGCCCAGGCTCAACGCGCCGTCAGCTCGTGCACGCTGAAAAAGCGGCGATCGTCGGTCCATACCCGCCGGGGCTGCCAACCTGCCCGGCTCGCCAGCGCCTGGAACTCGTCGCTCGAGAACTTGTGCGAGTTCTCGGTATGGATCGTCTCGCCCGCACGAAAGCGGTAGCTGCGATCGCCGACAGCCACGACCTGGTCGCACGTGCTTTCGAGGTGCATCTCGATGCGGCCCAGCGGCGCGTCGTAGCGCACCCGATGGCGAAACCGGGAAAGATCGAAATTGCCGCCGAGCTCGCGGTTGATGCGCGCCAGCAGATTGATATTGAAAGCAGCCGTCACTCCCGCCGCATCGTCATAGGCCGGAATGAGAATGGACTCGTCCTTCTTCAGATCGGCTCCGATCAACAGACGGCCCCGCGGTGTGAGCGTGCCGCGAAACGCAGCCAGGAGCTGCACCGCCTCGTCAGGCGCGAAATTGCCGATGGTCGAGCCGGGAAAAAACCCGATCCGCGCCAAGGCACCGATGTCGGCTGGAATG
>JBFWQN010000483.1:0-4371 GCA_050249405.1 Hyphomicrobiaceae bacterium
TGAACTCGAGATGGCGGAAGGTATCTCCGATCTTGGCCGTGCGGTCGTAGGGCTTGCCGTCGCGCGTACCCGTGAAGCGCACGCTCTGCTCGCGCACGGAAATGGCCTTGGCATGCGTGAAGTCGACCATGCCGCCGAGCCGGCCGGTGCCCGGCCAGCGCATGCCGCGAACGCCGTAGTAGATCGGGCTCTTGAACGGCCGGCCGATCCAGTCGACGGCGTGGGCCGTCATGTCCGTGACGCCGGGCTTTGCAAACCTCACGTCGCTCGAATGCGTGTAGGTGACGCCGCCGTAGCCGGCGACGAGCGTCTCCGGCGCCGTGATCTCCCCAGAGGCGCGCCCCGTCCGGGTTGACGCTTCAGCCGAGTCGTCGGATCCGGCCATCAGCACCGGCCATGCCGCGATGCCCAATGCTATGGCGGCGGCCACGGCGGCGAGCCGGTCAAGGGTCCGGCCCCGGAAGTCGTCGCCGTGCCAGCCGCCGAGGATGCCGGTGATGGCGGTCGAGAGCATGTCGTATCCCCCCAGGCGCACAGCGGCGGTAAGGCCGCAGGTCGCTTCGCGAGCGGGGCTAGCCCCGCACCCCATCGGGGGAGGTGTCCCCCGAGCCCCCTCCTTTTCGGGAGGGGGCATCCGGGCGGAACCTACTCCGAGGCAGTCGCGGGGACACGCGCAGCGGCGTCGCGGGGCACTATTTGCCGCCGCCTTTCACCAGGAACCCGAAGTCTGCTCCTTGCGGGGCCTGTAGCACGCTCTCGCGGAACAGGCGGTCGTAGCCGCGGTCCGGAAGGGGGCGCGGCTGCTTCTCCCACTCAGCCCGGCGTCTCTGCAACTCGGCCTCGTCGACCAGCAGGTCGAGCCGCCTCTCCTTCACCGAGAGCTTGATCTTGTCGCCCGTCCTCACCAGCGCCAGCGGTCCGCCCACATGGGACTCGGGCGCGATGTGCAGGATGATGGTGCCGTAGGCGGTGCCCGACATGCGCGCGTCCGACATGCGCACCATGTCCTTCACGCCGGCCCTGAGCAGCTTCTTCGGGATCGGCAGGAACCCCGCCTCCGGCATGGCGGCGGGCGAGGCCGGTCCGACGTTCTGCAGGACGAGGAAATCCTCCTCGGTCACGTCGAGGTCGGGATCGTCGACGCGGGCGTTCATGTCGTCCAGACCGGTGAACACGACGGCGCGGCCGGTTTTCTCGAACAGCGACGGTGTTGCCGCCGACCGCTTGATGATGGCTCCCTCCGGAGCCAGCGTGCCGAACAGGGCCACCAGCCCGCCTTCGGGCTCGATCGGATCGGCGGCCGTCTTGATGACGCGGCGATCGACCCAGATCGCTTCCTCGGATTGCAAGCGCTCACCGAGCGTCTCGCCTGCGACGGTCGCGCAGTCCAGGTGGAGCAGCGGCTTCAGCTCGCGCAGCACGGCGCCGATGCCGCCCGCCGCATAAAAATCCTCCATGTAGAACTCGTTGCCGACCGGCTTCACGGCGGCGAGCACCGGCGTCGTATCCGACAGCTCGTTGAAGCGGTGGAGATCGAGCTTGAGTCCGAGCCGCCCGGCGATGGCCGCCAGATGCACCACGCCGTTGGTCGAGCCGCCGAGAGCCAGCAGCACGCGCGTGGCGTTGTCGAGCGACTTCTGCGTGATGATCTTGTCGGGCGTGAGCCCCGACCGCGCGAGGCGGACGGCAGCGGCTCCGGTGGCCTCCGCAGCGCGGATGCGGTCGGCGTGAACGGCCGGGATGGCGGCGGTTCCGGGGAGCGTCATGCCGAGCGATTCGGCGATGGCGGCCATGGTCGAGGCGGTACCCATGACGGCGCAGGTGCCGGCCGTGGTGACGAGCCGGCCCTCGGCCTCCTCGATCTCCGGCTTCGACATGCGGCCGGCGCGGTACTCGACCCAGAACTTGCGGCAGTCGGTGCAGGCGCCGACGCGGTGCTCGCGATATCGGCCGGTCATCTGCGGGCCACCGATGAGCTGGATCGCCGGCTTGCCCGCACTGGCCGCGCCCATCAGCTGTGCCGGCACGGTCTTGTCGCAGCCGCCCATCAGCACCACCGCATCCATCGGCTGGCCGCGCACCATCTCCTCGGTGTCCATGGCCATCAGGTTGCGGAACTTCATCGAGTTGGGCGCGAGCGTCGATTCGTGCACCGAGATGGTCGGGAACTCGAGCGCGAGCCCGCCCGACGACTGGATGCCGCGCTTGATGGCGTCCACCAGCTCGGGGAAGTGCCGGTGGCAGGGATTGAAGCGGCTGTAGGTGTTGGCGATGCCGATCACGGGGCGCGACAGCTCGTCCATCGAGTAGCCCATCGAGCGGGCGAAGGCGCGCCGCAGATAGACCGAGAAGTCCGGATCGCCGTAGTTCTGCAATCCCCGCAGGTAGCCGCTCGCCGCGCGCTGCCCAGGGGGAAGATCGCTTTTGTGCCCTGCGCCGCCACTCTTCTTGCCGCCACCCGTGCCACTCTTCGTCGACTTTGCCATTGCGAGCCTTCCCTCGGGGCGTCTGCCCATACCCTCGTTGCGGCCAGCGTCGTCGCTTCGATGGCGATGCGCAAGCGGCTCGCGCGCCGGCCTGCGCCGCCCCGTGGTCGCGGCGAGACGACGGGCCACGCGGGATGCCATACTATCGGTGGCAGCACGGTGGGGAGCGGCAACGGCCGACCCGCCCCGAACGAGATGACGGAGCACCATGACGACAGCGATCGACCAGGCCCGCCACGAGGAGCAGGAGCGCCTCATCCTCGATGCCGTCGACAAGTTCCTTGCACGCGACGTGGCGCCCTATGCGCAGAAGCTCGAGCATGACGATACCTGGCCCGCCGAGATCGTGGAGCGGATGAAGGAGCTCGGTCTCTTCGGCTGCATCATCCCAGAGGAGTACGGTGGCCTCGGCCTCGCGCCGTCGACCTACGCCAAGGTGATCGAGCGCATCAGCCGTGTGTGGATGTCGGTCTCGGGCATCATCAACTCGCACCTCATCATGGCGCGCATCGTCGACCGGATGGGCACGCCCGAGCAGAAGGCGCGCTTCCTGCCGCGCTTCGCGTCGGGCGAGGTTCGCGGTGGGCTTGCGCTTACGGAGCCCGATACCGGCACCGATCTGCAGGCGATCCGCACGCACGCCAGGAAGGATGGCAACAGCGCCTACCGCATCAACGGCACCAAGACCTGGATCTCGAACGGCATCCACGGCTCCTGCTTTGCGCTCCTCGTCAAGACCGACCCGGAGGCCAACCCGCGCAAGGCCGGCATCTCGATGTTTCTCGCCGAGAAGGGCCCAGGCTTTCGCGCCTCGAAGAAGCTCGAGAAGCTCGGCTACAAGGGCATCGACAGCGCCGAGCTCGTGTTCGAGGACTTCTCCATTCCCTCCGACAACCTGATCGGCGGCATCGAGGGGCGCGGCATGGAGTGCGCCATCTCGGGGCTGGAGCTCGGACGGCTCAATGTCGCCGCACGCGGTGTCGGCGTCGCCCAGGCGGCACTCGACGAGGCGGTCAAATATTCCCAGCAGCGCAAGACCATGGGTAAGTTCATCCACGAGCATCAGGCCATCGCGCTGAAGCTCGCCGACATGGTGACGCGCGTGACGGCGGCGCGGCTGCTGGTCGAGAACGCGGCCAAGGCCATCGACAAGGGCGAGCGCGCCGACTTCGAGGCCGGCATGGCCAAGCTCTTCGCCACCGAGGCGGCGCTCGAGAACGCGACCGAGGCCATGCGCATCCACGGCGGCTACGGCTACTCGAAGGAGTTCATCGTCGAGCGCCTCTATCGCGATGCGCCGCTGCTGTGCATCGGCGAAGGCACCAACGAGATCCAGCGGCTGGTCATCTCTCGCCGGCTGATCGAGAAGAACCGCATTTGACGTCCGTCCGGTGCGGTTGGCCGCACCGGCTTTCCCGAGTGAAGGAGTGCAACCATGGCCGCCAAGATCCAGCCTATCGCCGCCAAGTCCGTGTTCGATCCGCCGGGCTATACCCAGGCCATCAAGGTGACCGGCGCCGAGACGATCCTCTTCATCTCGGGGCAGGTGGACTACGACGCCAAGGGCGGACCAGGGCATCCCGGCGATTTCGCCGCCCAGGCACGGGCCACGCTCGAGTCGCTCAAGGCCCAGGTCGAGGCGGCGGGCGGCACGCTGGCAAATATCGTCAAGCTCAATACCTATCTCGTCGATATCCGCCACCGGACCGAGCTCGCCGCGGTCCGCGAGGAGTTCTTCGGCAAGAAGTCGCCGGCCTCGACATTGGTCGGCGTCACCGCTCTCGCGCTGCCCGGCTGGCTGATCGAGATCGAGGCCATCGCGGTGATCTGAGCGGTCGACTACCAACGGCCCGATCGACGAGCGCGAGCCTCTCTGATGCTGCGG
>JBFWQN010000484.1:0-4367 GCA_050249405.1 Hyphomicrobiaceae bacterium
CGAAGCTCATCCGGATCGAGGGCGGCAACCTGGATCACATCCAGCGCTCGAATATCAAAGCGGCCTGAGCGGGACCCGAACATGCAGCTCGACTACGTGACCATCGAGAAGCGGGGGCCGATCGCCGTCGTCCGCTTCGACCGCAAGGCGAACCTCAACGCCTTCAACGAGAAGCTCGTGCTCGAGCTGACGCATGTCGCGCGCAGCTTCCACGACGACCTCACGACGCAGGCCGTCGTGCTGGCCGGGGCCCCCAACGCCTTCTCGGCGGGCTTCGACCTCAAGGCCACCGACGGCTGGCCGTCGGCCAAGGACGATCTCGAGCGTCGGCACCGCGCCTACAACGGCGTCAGGCTTTGCAAGGCTTGGGAGGAGATGCCGCAGATCACGATCGCCGCCATGGAGCGGCTCGCGGTCGGGGCGGGCGTCGCCATCGCCATCGCCTGCGACTGGCGCGTGCTGGGGCGGGGCGCCTATCTCTACGTGCCGGAGGTGAAGATCGGCCTCAATCTGCAGTGGGGCGCGCTGCCACGGCTCATCTCGCTGGTGGGGCCCGCGCGGGCCAAGCGCATCACCATCCTCTGCGAGAAGATGCCGGCGGCGATGGCGCTCGACTGGGGCATCGTGGACGAGCTCGCCGACGACGGGCGAACGGTCGAGAAGGCCCTGGAGCTGGCGGAGGTCGCGGCTTCGATGCCGGCGGCGACCGTGCGCATGGTGAAGCAGGCCGTGAACGCCACGGCGGGTGCCCTGCACGCGGCCACCGCCTACGCCGACGCAGACCAGAGCCAGCTTACCGTCGGCTATGCAGCAGCGGCGGCGGCGCGAGGCAAGTTCCGCGAAGGCTGACGAGCCAGCAGCATCCGAAGCACAGGCCAGCGGCGCTCATCGCCGCTCAGCCGGCGCGTCGCGCTCCCAGACCGGCTTGAACAGCGAGCGCGGCGAGGTGTAGCGCGCAACGATCAGCGCCGCGACGGCAGCCGCCAGCGCGAGGCGCACGAGCATCCTCGATCGCCGGGTGGGGCTCGAGAGCCTGCCGCCTCGCCTCGGTATGCGCATCGCCCGCCTCTTCCTCTGTCTCGCAGCCCCGCTTTCGTGCACCGGCGCCGGGAAATGCGGTCTGGCCTCCCGGCGCGCTCACGCTATCCTACACCATCGAGCACGGCCGGGTTGCGCCGGCCGGCATCCCACTCCCGACCCTGCTCGCCGGAGCTTTCCATCATGTGGCCCAATCCACGCATCCCCTACGCCATGTCGAGCGAGCGCCCGACGCTGCCGCCGCTCGACGGCAAGCCGCTGATCGTCAACGTCGTCGTCAATATCGAGTACTGGCCGTTCGACCGTCCGATGCCTCGCGGCATCCTGCCCGCTCCGCACGGCGCCAAGGTCGAGCCGCCGGACGTACCCAACTACTCCTGGGTGGAGTACGGGATGCGCTGCGGCATGCCGCGGCTGCTCGACATGCTGGGCAAACGCGGCATCAAGGCATCTGCCTTCATCAACGCGCAGGTGGCGGACGTCTATCCGTCGCTGGCGAAGGCGGTCGTCGATGCCAATTGGGAGCTGGTCGGGCACGGCTGGTTCCAGCGCTCGCTCAAGCAGTCGGAGGACGAGGCCGCCGAGATCCGCCGCTGCCTCGACCGGCTGCAGGCGCTCGACGGCAAGCGCGTGCGCGGCTGGTTCGGTGCCGGCGGCGGCGAAACCAACGACACGCCGGAGCACCTGAAGCGGGCGGGCCTCGATTTCATCCACGACTGGCTGGTCGACGATCTCCCGGTGTGGATGACCACGGCAGCGGGCCCGCTGCTCTGCCTTCCCTACACCTGGGACCTCAACGACGTGCCCGCGTGGGTGGTGCAGAGCGCCGGCTCCGACGAGTTGCTGAAGCGCCTCGAGGCGACGCTCGCCGTGCTCGAGCGCGAGACGGCGCAGGGGCCGCGCATCGTCACCTTCGGCCTGCATCCGCACATCGTCGGTGTGCCGCATCGTGCCTATTTCATGGAAAAATGCTTCGACCTGCTGCAGAAGCGCTCCGACACCGTATTCGTCACCTCGAGCCGCATCGCCGACTGGTACGTGGCTGCCGACCCCGAGGGGCCGGCCCGACTCGCGGAGGCGATCGCGAGGCGATAAGGGCCGTTATCCCGCCCGCCCGGGCATGGAGAGATCATCATGACACCTTCCGGCGATGGCGTCGCAAGCTGCTGCCACGTCAGCGGGACGCCCGCCGCTGCGTGGCGGCATCCCCTCGATCCACTGGACGGCGACGAGATCGCACGCGCCGCGGGCATCGTGGTCGCGGCCTTCGCGGGGGGCGATGCGCTCCGGTTCGAGCGGATCGAGCTGGCCGAGCCCGACAAGGCCATGCTCGCCGTCTGGAAGCCTGGCGAGGCGTTCCGTCGGGAGGCCCGCTTCTCGATCTACCGGCACGGCCGCATCGGGGTGACGGAAGGGCTCGTGTCGCTCGCCGAGGGCAAGGTGATCTGGTCGCGCCACCTGCCCGAGGCCCGGCCGATGATCATGCTGGAGGAGTTCCTCCAGGTGGAAACGGCCGTGAAAGCCGACCCACGCTTCATCGCGGCCTGCAAGCGGCGCGGCATCGAGGACGTGGGCATGGTGTGCGTCGACCCGTGGTCCGCCGGATCGTTCGGCATCCCCGGAGAGGAAGGGCGGCGCATCTCGCACACCTTCGCGTGGCTGCGCACGCGGCCGGACAGCAACTACTACGCCCACCCCATCGAAGGCGTGAACGCCGTCGTCGACGTCGACAGCATGGAGGTTCTGCGTGTCGACGACCATTTCGAGGGGCGCCCGCCGATCCCCGTGCCGAGGACGACGAGCGAGTACGATGCGCGGTTTAGGGAGCGCTTCGCCGCGCCCGGCAAGGCGCTCGATATCGTGCAGCCCGACGGGCCGAGCTTCACCGTCGAAGGCCGCCGCCTCAGGTGGATGGGATGGGACGTGCTCGTCGGCTTCAACAGCCGCGAAGGCCTGATCCTGCATCAGATCGGCCATACCGTCGAAGGCGTGCGCCGGCCCATCGTGCACCGGGCCTCGATCGCCGAGATGGTGGTGCCCTATGGCAGCCCCGAGCGTGCGCACTACCGCAAGAACGTGTTCGACATCGGCGAGTATGGACTCGGCAAGCTCGCCAACTCGCTGAAGCTCGGCTGCGATTGCCTCGGCGCCATCCACTACATGGACGCCTGGGTCAACGGCATCGACGGCACGCCCGTCAGGATCGAGAACGCCATCTGCATCCACGAGGAGGATCAGGGGCTCGGCTGGAAGCACTGGGACTGGCGCACGGACGTCGCCGAGGTGCGCCGGCTGCGGCGGCTGGTGATCTCGTCGATCTCGACGGTCGGCAACTACGAGTACGCGACCTATTGGTACCTCTACCAGCACGGCGGGATCGAGCTCGAGATCAAGGCCACCGGCATCATCAACACGGTCGGCTGCGAGGCGGGCAAACCCAGCAAGTACGGCGTCGAGGTGATGCCCGGCGTGATGGGGCAAATCCACCAGCACCTGTTCTGCGCCCGGCTCGACATGGATGTCGACGGGGAGAGAAACTCGGTCGTCGAGTGCAACGTGGTGGTGCCGCCGGCGGGCCCGGAAAACCCATACGGCAACGCGTTCTACGAGGAGCAGACCGTGCTTGCGACCGAGAAGGCCGCGCGGCGGCGGGCCGATCCGGCGACGATGCGCTACTGGAAGATCATCAATCCGGACCGGCTGAACGCGGTCGGCAAGCCGACCGCCTACAAGCTCGAGGCGACGCATGCGGTGACGACCTATACCGATCCGGCGAGCTCCTCGGGCCAGCGCGGCGGCTTCATCCAGAACCATCTGTGGGTGACCCCGCTGGCGGCGGACGAGCGCTATCCGGCGGGCGACTACGTCAATCAGTCCGAGGGTGGGCTCGGGCTTCCGCGATGGACGGAGGCCGACCGGCCGGTCGAGGGTACGGACATCGTCGTCTGGCACGTGTTCGGGTTGCATCACCCCGTGCGCCTCGAGGACTTCCCGGTCCAGCCCGTCGTGACATGTGGATTCAGGCTGATGCCGTCCGGCTTCTTCGATCGCAACCCGATGATCGATGCGCCGCCGGGCCGCAATGCCGCGAGCTGCTGCGTGTGACCGACACCTGCACCTCCCGCGCGACATGCGAGGGCGGCGCTTCCTCTCGAGCGGAGCAATCGTCATGAAAATCACCGGAACCTGGAAGCTTCTTCGCACGGCGGCCGAAGCCGCCGACGGCACGCCCCTGCCGCCGCCCTTCGGCGGCGAGGAGGTGATCGGGCGCCTCGTGCTGCATCCGAACGGCCGCATGATGGGCGCGATCATGGACGCGCGGGCCGACA
>JBFWQN010000485.1:0-4364 GCA_050249405.1 Hyphomicrobiaceae bacterium
TAGAATAGATCGAGCGTCGTGCTGTCGATCACCTGCTCGCGATGGCTCATGAGGCCGATCACGAACGGAATGTTCGGATGTGCGGCTGCGCATTGCCTGATGTTCTCGATCGTCTTGGCCAGGCGACCGCCACGCGTCCTTCGATACATGTCCGCATCGAGGGTATCGATGGAGACGTACAAGCCTTTGAGGCCGGCCTCGACGAGAGTCCCCATTCTGCGAACGCTGAGAATGGCCCCGTTTGTCGAAATCCACCCTTGCCAGATGCCGAGATCTCGGAAGCGAGCGAGAATAACCTCGAGGTCTTTCCGCAAGAGCGGCTCACCGATGCCGTGAACGGCCATCACTCGATGCGAGCTCGCGGCGCACTCCTCAGCGAGGCGGAAAATGAGATCGAGCGGCATCTCCCCATAGCTTCTTTTGAGCGACGGATTGGCACAATAGGGGCATTTCAGATTGCAGCGGCTGGTCAGCTCGATAGTCAGAGGCGGAACGATTGGAGAAAAGGCCTCGTCGCGAGTCAGGATCCGATCGGGAGTCATGCTCTCTACCTCCTCGATATGGAGACTTGGGTTCGGTCTAGCGCATCTTTCATGGCGGCGCTCATTGCAGCCTCCCGATGGTATCGGGCAATCCAGCAAATCTGATCGGCGTATAGATCAAGCCATAGCAATCGAGCGGCGATTCGACCGTGAAGTGGATCGCTGCGATTCGCCAGTCGAGCGGAGTCTGGATGCCCGAGGCGGCGTCGGCAAATCCTAAATCTATGAAATAGCTGCCCGAGAACAGCGGCACCTTGAATGTCCAAGCGACCGTGAAGCTGGAGCCGCCCGAAAGTGGGTTGCCGACTTGCTTCCGCTGCAGTGTGCTGCTTCCAAACAATGCTTGGTTGCGGCCGTCCCTGACGGTGAATCCGACATCCGGACCTGCTACGGGCCCGCAAACATCGAGCGCCATGACGAGGGTCACTGTATCGCCTGATTTGATCGAAGTGCTGATTGTCGAGCCGTCCTCGGCCCTGAGGACAGCCGCCACGATGCGGCCGAGCCCATTTCCAGTCCGGGTTTCCTGCTGATTGTAGAGTTGATACGCTTCCAACGCACAGTCGGGCGCAGGAATAGCCTCATCGACGGCCTCACCACCCCGCTCGACCTGCGCGGGACGACCTTTTGGGTCGTTGACCACTTCAATGTCCTGGGGGGCCGCAGCCTGCACCGGATAAAGGAGATGGTTATACGCCGTCACCCCGTCCCGCGCCGTGCCGTCGAAATGCACGCGGCCGAGGTGCATCACCACGCAGCGCGTGCAGAAGCGCGTCACCAGCTCGGTGCTGTGCGTGACGAACAGGATGGTGCAACCGGAATTCTGCAGGTCCTCGAAGCGGCGGAAGCATTTGTTCTGGAACTTGACGTCGCCGACGGCGAGCGCCTCGTCGACGATCAGGATATCGGGCTTCGACGCCACCGACGAGGCGAAGGCGACGCGCACGAACATGCCGCTGGAGTAGGTCGACGCCGGCTGGTCGAAATAGGCGCCGATGTCGGCGAACGCCTCGATCGCCTCGAGCCGCGCGGGGATGTCGGCCGCCGGCACGCCCTGCAGCACGCACTGGAACTCCGCGTTCTTGCGCCCCGTCCACTGCGGGTTGAAGCCGGCGCCGAGCTCGAGCAGCGCCGCGATGCGCCCGCCCACCTCCACCGTGCCGGCCGTTGGCTTCAGCGTGCCGGTGATCATCTGCAGCAGCGTCGACTTGCCCGCGCCGTTGACGCCGAGAATGCCCACCGTCTCGCCCGGCGCGATCGACAGCGAGACGCCGTCCACCGCGCGATGCTGCGTGCGCTGGCTGCCCGGCGCGAGCCATAGCGCCTTGCGCTGGCGCCCGAGCGGCGTCTCGCCGAGCGTATAGACCTTGCTGACGTCGACCAGCCGGATCTTGGAGCCTTGTCCCTGCGTCCCGTCGCGCGGCAACGCCTTGCCAGAGTGCGCGAACCCCCATCCCTTGCAGCGGTAATACGCCACTTTGTGGCTGTGCAACACGCCATGTATACGATGCCGCAGCCGATGCATCCGGACGTGGGGATCATGTCGCCGAGCCGCATACCGCTGCTGCTCTATCTGGCTCGCACCGAGCTGCAGCGGCGCTATGCCGGCACGGCGGGCGGCGTCGCCTGGACGCTGCTCGCGCCCGTGGCTCTGATCGGCGCCATGTGGGTCGCGCTCGATCTCGGGCTCGGCATGCGGGCCATCGCCGGCCCCGGCTACGGCATCCGCCTGGTGGTCGGCATGGTCGCCTGGCTGGCCTTCGCCGACAGTGTCTCCGATGCCACGAGCGCCATCGTGCGCAATCCTCATCTCGTGAAGAAAATGGTGTTCCCGGTCGAGCTGCTGCCGCTCGCCTCGGTCGGGGCCGCGTTCGCGGTGCATCTCGGTCTCGTTGCTGTGCTGGCAGTCGCCCTCGGCGCGATGGGTCATCTCGATCCGCGGCTGCTCTGGACGCTGCCGCTGTGGACGCTGCTGTCGCTCGTGCTGGCGACGGGCATGGCGCTCGTGGTGTCGAGCCTCAACGTCTTCGTGCGCGACATGCAGGCGGTGGTGCCGCTCGTGGTGACGTTGTGGTTCTGGCTGACGCCGATCGTTTGGCCCCTCGCGCAGGTGCCGCAGGAGTGGCGCTGGCTCGCGATGCTCAATCCGATGGGGATCGTCGTCGAGGGCTATCGCTCGGCCTTGACCGGCGCTCCGTTGCCGTTCGATATCGGCGCGGCGGGCCTTGCCGTGGGCCTCGCCGCAGCCGTATGTGGGCTGACATCCATGCTGTTCTCGGTGCTCCGGCCGAGCTTTGCAGACAGTCTCTGAGCAAGCCCGCGGGGTGCGCTCGCATCGCCACTGAACGAGGACGCTCGAATGGCCATCTATGCATTGACGGGAAAGCGGGTCTGGGTCGCAGGCCATCGTGGCATGGTCGGCTCGGGTCTCGTGCGTGCGCTCGAGCGGCGCGCCGACACGACGGTGCTCAAGGCCGGGCGCGACGTGGTCGACCTGAAGGATCAGGCCGCCGTCCGCGCCTGGATGAAGCGCGAGCGGCCGGACGCGATCATTCTCGCGGCGGCCAAGGTGGGCGGCATCCTCGCCAATGCCACGTACCCGGCCGACTACCTCTACGACAACCTCATGATCGAGGCGAACATCATCGAGGCGGCGCACCGTGAGGACGTGGGCAAGCTGCTGTTCCTCGGCTCGACCTGCATCTACCCGAAATTCGCCGAGCAGCCGATCACCGAGGACGCACTGCTGACCGGCCCGCTCGAGCCCACCAACGAGTGGTACGCCATCGCCAAGATCGCCGGCATCAAGATGTGCCAGGCCTACCGCAAGCAGCACGGCCGCGACTTCATCTCGGCGATGCCGACCAATCTCTACGGCCCGAACGACAACTTCGACCTGAATTCCAGCCACGTTCTGCCCGCGCTCATCCGCAAGGTGCACGATGCCAAGCGCGCGGGCGGCCCGGTCACCATCTGGGGCTCGGGCACGCCACGCCGCGAGTTCATGCACGTCGACGATCTGGCCGACGCGCTGCTGTTCATCATGGAGAGCTACTCGGACGCGCCGCATCTCAACGTCGGCATCGGCGAGGACGTGACCATCCGTGAGCTCGCCGAGACCGCCGCGCGGGTCGTGGGCTACAAGGGCGGCTTCACCTACGACAGCACCAAGCCCGACGGCACGCCGCGGAAGTGCACGGACAACACGCGATTGCGCACGCTCGGCTGGGCCCCGAAAATCGGCCTCGAGGAAGGCATCGCCGACACCTACCGCTGGTTTCTCGAGAACTGGAAGGACGCCGCCTGATGGCCGGCGCCGCGGGCGGGAGCCGCGCGCGGATCTCGATCGTCAGCGCGACCCTCAACCGTCGCGATATGCTCCGCCGTGCCATCGAGAGCGCCATGGCGCAGGGCTCGGATGACGTCGAGCACATCGTCGTCGACGGAGCCTCGACCGACGGCACGCTGGAGATGCTGCGGGCCTTCCCGCATCTGCGGGTGGTCAGCGAGCCGGACCGCTGCCTCTACGAAGGCTGGAACAAGGGCATCCGCCTCGCGGCCGGCGACTGGATCTGCATCCTGAACTCGGACGACGAGCTGCCGCCGGGTGCCTTCGACGAGGTGCGCCGGCTGGCTGCGTTGCATCCGGAGGCCGACGTCATCTCTGGCTCTGTCGAGATCAAGCGGGGAATCGACGGGCGGCCCGCCTCCGTGCATCTGATCGACGACGCGGCCATGATCCGGCTGCGCGAGCAGGACATCGGTCCCGGCATCACGCTCACCAACGCGCGCTATATCTCGCGCCGCCTGATCGAGCGCATC
>JBFWQN010000486.1:0-4345 GCA_050249405.1 Hyphomicrobiaceae bacterium
AGCGGGTGACCCTATACTCGGCGGGTTGCAGCGCCACATAGCCGGCGAACAGCAGCACGGCCGCAATGACGGTGAGCAGCAGCTTTTTCAGCATCCGGGCCTCCTGGAGCGGTCGACCACGACGCAACGCCGAAAGTGCGACATCAGCGTGACCGCGACGCCCAGGTCTATGTCGCCGGGAGCGGGAACCACTTCGGCTGCCACCAGTGCAGCGCACCCAGCACGGCCTGCGGCGCGATGAGATAGGCGATGCCGAGCACTGCTGCCGCGACGCACAGGCCGATCACGATCGAGGTCGAAACCGGCACCCGATAGCTGAGGCCGGTGCCAGGAATGCCGAACGTCACCATGCGCTTGCCGCTGGAGCCGACATTCACGGTCGCGCCGTGCCCGCCGAGGCTGGCGGAGACGCCGGACTTCGACAGGTTGATGTAGACGCCCGGGAGTATCTTGATCCGCTTCTGGAAGCGCAGGCCCATCGCTCACCCTTTCGCTGGCTCTTAAGGACGAAAGACGCCTACCCGTCTGATTCGCAACCAGATCTAATGGGTTCCGCTTGGCTCTGCAACGTCCCGGCCCGGGCTCAGGTCTTGATGCCGAACAGATTGCCGAAGCGCTTCAACTTGTCCTTCACCTGGCCCACCGGCGAGTTGCGCGCCTCCAGGCGCTCGGACGCGGATACGCCATCCAGCGTCTGGGCGTATTTCTCGCGGTTCGCCACGTCCGCCTCGAGCACCTGTCGGCGCTCGTCCTCGGTGAGCGGCCCGACGCGCGACATGGGCGGCCGGATCAGTGTGCGCTGCACGACGGACGGCTCGCCCTTGTTGTGCAGCACTGAGACCAGCGCCTCGCCGACCTTCAGCTCCTGGATGACGCGCTCCGTATCGAGCGAGGAGTTTTTGCGGAACGTCTCGGCGGCGGCGCGGATCGACTTCTGCTCGCGTGGCGTGAAGGCGCGCAACGCATGCTGGATGCGATTGCCGAGCTGCGCCGAGACGCGGTCCGGCACGTCGCCGGGGCTTTGCGTCACGTAGTAGACGCCGACCCCTTTCGAGCGGATGAGCCGCGTCACGCGCTCGATCTGCTCGAGCACGGCCTGGCTCGCGCCGTTGAAGAGGAGGTGAGCCTCGTCGAACAGGAAGACGAGCTTGGGTTTCTCGGGGTCGCCGATCTCCGGGAGCTTGTCGAACAGCTCCGAGAGCATCCACAGCAGGAACGTCGAGTAGAGCTTCGGCGTCTCCATCAGCTTCTCGGCGGCGAGCAGATTGATGACGCCGCGACCGTCCGGAGCAACCTTCATGAGATCGGCGATCTCGAGTGCCGGCTCGCCGAAGAATTTGTCGGCGCCCTGCTGCTCGAGGACGAGCAGCCGCCGCTGGATCACACCCACGGTCTGAGGCGCGATGTTGCCGTAGCGCGAGCGCAGCTCCCCTGCCCGCCGGCCGACCTCGTCGATCACCGAGCGCAGATCCTTCAGATCCTTGATGTGCATCTGGGCGTCGCCGCCCTCGCGCTCGTCCTCGGTCCATTTGAACGCGATGTTGAGCACGCCCTCCTGCGGCTCGGTGAGGTCGAGCAGGCGCGACAGAAGCACCGGTCCCATCCCGTCGATGGTGGCGCGAACCGGGTGCCCGCGCTCGCCGAGCACGTCCCAGAAGGCGACCGGGAAAGCCGCGTTGCCATAGCCGGGGAGCCCGATCTCCTTCGCCCGCTCGACGAGATGCGGCTTGCGCGTCCCGGCCACCGCGAGCCCCGACAGGTCGCCCTTGATGTCGGCTGCGAACACCGGCACGCCCGCGGCCGAAAAGCCCTCGGCCAGCACCTGCAGCGTCACCGTCTTGCCGGTTCCGGTGGCGCCGGTGATCAGCCCGTGCCGGTTGGCGAGCCGAAGCTCGATCATCTCGGGTACGACGTCGGCGCCCTGGCGGCTGCAGCCGAGCAGCACGGCCCCATCCTGCACGTAGTCTTTCGGATCGGCGCCCGGGGCCGGCGTCTGGTCGCTCGTCGTCTCGGACATGCGTGGCTCGCTCTCGGCGTGAGATCGCTGCAGCCGCGTCGGCGGCTGCGGCCGTTCCCGAGTCTTTTACCAAAAAAGTCCGCGCACCGTGAGCGCCACGCGCTGGCAAGCGCCGTGCCGCCTCACCCCGTGAAGCTCATCTGCCCCTGCACGGCTGACCAGGTGGTGTAGGGCAGCCACAGCGCCCATCCGCTGGCGTGCGAGAGATAGGCGCCCGAAATGCCGTCGAGGGTGAGCTGCTGGCCGGATATCTGCCCGCTGTAGCTCGCCGCGAAAGAGAGCACGTCGCCCGCCCCGAAACCCAGTGCCCAATCGAAATCGCCGCTGCCGAGCTCGCCAGCGGCGAAGCGGAACGTATCGTTGCCGCCGACGCCGCCGTACATGTAATCGGACCCCGAGCCACCTTGCAGCGTGTCGTCCAGGGCCGCCCCCGAGCCGCCGTAGAGCGTGTCGTTGCCGGCGCCACCGTTCATGCTGGCGTTGCCGCCCGCCGAGCCCACTGCAATGACGTCGTTGCCGTCGCCGCCTTTGAGGAAGTCGGTGCCGGTGACGGCTCCGTTGACGGGGTCCGAGAAATCGCCGCCGAACAGCCAGTCGTTGCCACCACCTCCGTCGATGAGGTCCGAGCCGTCGTTGCCATAGATGAAGCTCGCCTCGTTGCCGCCGGTCACGCTGTCGTTGCCGGCGCCTGCCACCACGATGTCGCCCGTGGTGCCGCCGTCTCCGGCGCCGGTCAGGATGGTGTCGTTGCCGCCATTCCCCACGATGTAGTCGAGACCGCCGCGTCCATCGATGAGGTTGGCGTTGTTGTTGCCGAGGAGCACGTCCGAGAGGCCGCCAGAGCGCAACTGGTCCGTGCCGATCATGCTCTCGAAATTCGAGATCGTGTCGTAGTTGCCGAAGCCGTCCTGCGCGAAGCCCCCGGCGAAGTCGACGTAGACGCCAGCGCCGCCGCCGGCTGCCGCCTCCAGGCTGTAGTCGAGCGTGTCGATGCCGCCCGCGCCATTCATGGCGTCGGCGCCGTTACGCCCGGTGATGACGTTGGCGCCGTTGTTGCCGGTGATGGTATCGGCGTGCGCACCGCCGATGACGTTCTCGAAGCTGCCGAGGGTGATGGTCCAGCCACCGCCCGTCGGCGCCAGTGTGCCCGCCGCGAGGTCGACGACCACCGCGAGACCGGCCGACGGGTGGGCTGTGATCGAAACGGTGTCCGTGCCGCCACCGGCATTGAAGGTCAGATTGGAGCCGCCGTTGAGCTGCAGCAGGTCGTCGCCGCTGCCAGTGGTCACCGACTCGATCGAGCTGAGATAGTCGTTGCCGGCCACGTCGGAGACGATGTTGACGGCGGTACCCGTGCCGTCGAGGGTCATCGTGATGCCGGCCGTGAGCCCGGCGAACACGGCGGCATCCATGCCTCCGTTGCCCACGATCGAATTGGCGGCCGGGTCGCTCAGCACGAACGTGTCGCCGAAGCCGGTGCCGTAGACGAATTCGATCGACGAGAACGAATCGGTGCCGATGTCGGCACCGCCCGTCGCGGTGCCACTGCCGCCGGGCCCAAGAACGACGCTCACCGCACTGGTTGTCGGCGTGATCGGATTCGAGATCGTGTAGTTGAGAACGTCCGTGCCGGCGCCGCCGTCGATGCTGTCGTTCCCGAGGCCGCCTATGATGTTGTCGTCGCCGTCGCCGCCGTTGATCGTGTCGTTGCCGGCATTGGCGTAGATGAAGTCGCCGCCGCCAAGCGCGTTGATGGTGTCGTCGACGGATGAGCCCTGAAGCTGCTCGTTTCCGGCATTGCCGTTGATCGTGACCGTGTCGATGCCGGCGGTCCAACTGGTGAAGACGGCTGCAGCGTGGCCACCGCCAACTCCGTCCTGGGCGTTGTTGAAGACGAGATGATCGGCACCCGGGCCACCTGTCCAATCGAACCGGTTCCGCCAGTCCGTCGCGGGGGTGCCAGCGTTGATCGTGAGCGTCAGGGCGCCGGCATTCATGAACTGGAAATTGCGGATGCCACCCCAGCCCGCGACCGAGAGCGTCGCAGAGCCGGAGAAATCGAGCTTCGCGGTGTCGACGCTGTGGTCCGTGCCGCTGCCGGGCCTGATATCGAGGCCGGCAACGATCTGGCCGCTGCTGGAGAACAGGTAGGTATCGTCGCCGCCACCGCCGATCATGGTGTCGGCGCCACCGGTCATCGTGATCGTATCGTTGCCGCCCTGCAGCCAGAACACGTCGGCGCCGGCATGCCCGACGGCCGTGTCCGCCAGCGAGAGGAACGTGCCGAACTCGTGGCCGTTGGCGGCGCCGGAATTATTGGCGATCGAC
>JBFWQN010000487.1:0-4341 GCA_050249405.1 Hyphomicrobiaceae bacterium
CAGGCCGCGCTCGTCGCCCGCTGGCTCGGCATCGGCTTCATCCACGGGGTGATGAACACGGACAACATGTCGATCGCGGGCGAGACGATCGACTACGGCCCGTGCGCGTTCATGGACATCTACCACCCCTCGACGGTCTACAGCTCGATCGACGCGCAGGGCCGCTACGCCTACGCCAACCAGCCGCAGATCGCGCAGTGGAACCTCGCGCGTCTCACCGAGACGCTGCTGCCCCTGCTCGGCGACACGGAGGCCGCACAGCTCGAGGCGGGCAAGTCGGCCATCATGGCATTCGCCGGTCTGTTCGAGGATGCCTACGCGGGTGTGCTCCGGTCGAAGCTCGGTCTCGCGCAAGCGCGCGACGGCGACCTGGACCTCGCGCACGACCTGCTCGACCGCATGACGCGCAACGCAGCCGACATGACGCTGACCTTTCGTCGTCTCGCCGATGCCGCCGCCGATCCGGCCGCCGACGAGCGGGTTGGAGAGCTGTTCCAGGTGCCGGCCGCCTTCACGGGCTGGGCCGAGAGGTGGCGCGAGCGGCTTGGCTCCGAGGGCGGCGATCCGGCCGCCCGGCGCGAGGCGATGCGGTGCGCCAACCCGGCCTTCATCCCGCGCAACCATCTCGTCGAGGAGGCCATCGCCGCCGCCGTCCGCCGTGAGGACTTCGTGCCTTTCGAGGCGCTGGTCGCCGTGTTGCAGCACCCCTACGAGGACCAGCCCGGCCGCGATCGCTACACCCTGCCGCCGGAGCCCGACGAGGTGGTGCGCCAGACCTTCTGCGGCACGTGAACAGCGGTCCTTGTCTCGCGAGAGAGCATTGGCAGCCTCTCCCGCCGCAATTTGCCGACCACCCTCGCCACTGGACCTACATCCGCGCAACGATGCGATCGAGAAGCGCATCCGGCAGCAGCCGCTTCAAGGCATGCGCGCCTTTGGTCATCAGCCCGATCTTATAGCGGGCGCGTGGCCTTCGGCTCTCGACGGCATGCACCAGTTTCTCGACCACCGCCTCGGGTCCGAGCTTCAGGAGGCCGCGGCCCCCTCCGTCGGACTGCATCCTCGCCATTCTGCGGGCGTAGGCCTCCCGATGCGGCGAGCGTTCCATCTCGACCTGCGATGTGAAGGTCGAAAGCGTGGTCGCCATGAAATGTGATTCGATCGGTCCCGGCTCCAGCAGCGACACGTGAATGCCCGCCGGCCTCAGCTCGAGCCGCATCGCATCCGACAGCGCCTCCAGGGCGTACTTGGATGCGCTGTAGGCGCCGCGATAGGGACCGCTCACCAGCCCCAGCACCGACGAGCACATCACGATGCGACCGCGCCCCGCTCGCCGCATGGCGGGCACGAGGCGCCGTGTCAGCTCGTGTGCTGCCACGACGTTCACCTCGAGCTGCTCGCGCAGAACCGCCGCCGAGATGTCCTCCATCGCGCCGATCACGCCGTACGCCGCATTGTTGTACAGGGCATAGAGCTTGCCATCCGTGCGCCTGAGCGCCTCGTCGGCACAACGCGCGATCGACGCCTCGTCCTTGAGCTCCAGCGCAATCGCCTCGAGTCCATGCTGGCGCTCGAGCCGCTCCAGATCGGCCGGGCGTCGCGCCGTGGCGAGAACGCGCCAGCCCCTTGCTTTCAGCGCCTGCGCCGCCGCGAGTCCGATGCCCGTCGAGCAGCCGGTGATAAGGATGGATCGTTCGTCCTGGCTCATAGGCCGTCCTTAGCTGGTAGCGCGGCCCCTGAGAAGCCGCACCACTGACGCAAGACCGCCCGCACGCCCATTGCTCACCGGGCAACGCGGCTGACAGTTCGACGACCAACGAAACCTTCATGGGAGGCAGGCGGATCATGGGCGGCGACAGCGACGGCGGTGGCCGCTCCAGGCCGCGTTACACTTGCGGGACGGCGCAATCCGTCGCAGAGTAAAGCCTGTTCCGAGGGGGGCCGGTGGAATCCGGCTGAGACCGCACTCATTGCGCGCGCTTCGGTTGCCCATACGGCATCCACGCGGCATCCGGCGGCAACCCTTTGAACCTGATCCGGGTCATGCCGGCGAAGGGACGGATAGCAATGCCTGCACTGCATCGAGAACGCCACCCCCAACTCGTATCGTCAGCATCGGACGGCTGCGCCGTCGGCCAACCTCGTGTGCCGACGGCACACGCCGGGGCCGGATGCGGCGCGTGACTGCAACGCTACTCTCAACACGAATCCGAATCGGGAGCCCCACGTCATGAACAAGATCACCCGCCCCTCGGAGCTGATGATCCCGGAGGTCACCACCGGTCCCATCGCCGGCTCGGGCAAGGTCTACGACAGCCCGGACGGCCACGCCGACATCCGCGTGCCTTTCCGCGAGATCAAGCTCACCGAATCCTCCGGCGAGCCGCCGTTCCGCGTCTACGACGCCTCCGGCCCCTACACCGATCCGGGCGTGAAGATCGACGTCGAGAAGGGCCTGCTGCGCCATCGCGAGGCCTGGGTGCGCGAGCGTGGCGGCGTCGAGCAATACCAGGGCCGGGAGATCAAGCCCGAGGACAACGGCAACGTCCAGGGCAAGGCCCTCGCCCGTGACTTCCCCAACAAGACGAAACCGTTCCGCGCCCTCGACGGCCATCCCGTCACCCAGCTCGAGTTCGCCCGCGCCGGCATCATCACCAAGGAGATGATCTACGTCGCGCATCGCGAGAACATGGGTCGCAGGCAGGCACTGGCACGTGCCAACGCCGCGCTGGCCGACGGCGAGAGCTTCGGCGCCGCGTTGCCGGCCCACATCACGCCCGAGTTCGTGCGTGACGAGATCGCGCGGGGACGGGCCATCATCCCGTCGAACATCAACCACGCCGAGCTCGAGCCGATGATCATCGGCCGTAACTTCCTGGTGAAGATCAACGCCAACATCGGCAACTCGGCCGTCACGTCCTCCGTCGAGGAGGAGGTGGACAAGATGGTGTGGTCCATCCGATGGGGCGCCGATACGGTGATGGATCTCTCCACCGGCCGCAACATCCACAACACGCGCGAGTGGATCCTGCGCAACTCGCCGGTGCCGATTGGCACGGTGCCGATCTACCAGGCGCTCGAGAAGTGCGGCGGCGACCCGGTGAAGCTCACGTGGGAGCTCTACCGCGACACGCTGATCGAGCAGGCCGAGCAGGGCGTCGACTACTTCACCATCCACGCCGGCGTCCGCCTCGCCTACGTGCCACTCACCGCGCATCGCGTGACGGGCATCGTCAGCCGCGGCGGCTCGATCATGGCCAAGTGGTGCCTCGCCCATCACAAGGAGAGCTTCCTCTACGAGCACTTCGAGGAAATCTGCGACCTGATGCGCAAGTACGACGTGTCGTTCTCGCTCGGCGACGGCTTGCGCCCGGGCTCCATCGCGGACGCCAACGACCGCGCCCAGTTCGCCGAGCTCGAGACGCTCGGAGAGCTGACGCAGATCGCCTGGAAGAAGGGCTGCCAGGTGATGATCGAGGGTCCCGGCCACGTGCCGATGCACAAGATCAAGATCAACATGGACAAGCAGCTCAAGGAGTGCGGCGAGGCGCCGTTCTACACGCTCGGGCCGCTCACCACCGACATCGCGCCGGGCTACGACCACATCACGTCCGGCATCGGTGCCGCCATGATCGGCTGGTTCGGCTGCGCCATGCTCTGCTACGTGACGCCGAAGGAGCATCTGGGCCTGCCCGACAGGAACGACGTCAAGCACGGCGTCATCACGTACAAGATCGCGGCGCACGCGGCCGATCTCGCCAAGGGACATCCGGCGGCACAGCTTCGCGACGACGCGCTGTCACGGGCGCGCTTCGATTTCCGGTGGGAGGATCAGTTCAACCTCGGCCTCGACCCGGACACCGCGCGCGAGATGCACGATGCGACGCTGCCCAAGGACGCGCACAAGGTGGCGCATTTCTGCTCCATGTGCGGGCCGAAATTCTGCTCGATGAAGATCACGCAGGACGTGCGCGACTACGCGGCCAAGACCAACGCCGGCAAGTCGGCCATGGTCGAGGCCGAGAAGGGCATGGCCGAGATGTCCAAGAAGTTCATGGACATGGGTGGCCAGGTCTACGTCGACGCCGGCAAGGCCGGCATGACGAAGACGCCGGGCCACCTGCCGGGCGAGGCGGGGAGCACGCCCGAGGCGGTCAGGGAGAGCAACAAGGCGCTGGGCTGAGGTGACGGGAGTCGGCGGCGATGCCAGACATGATCATCGTCGCCGGTCCGAACGGTGCAGGGAAGTCGACCTTCGGTGACCTCTTCTTTCTTCGGCAGACGAAGCCGTTCACCTACATCAATGCAGACGAGATCGAGAAGGACAACGTAAAGCTCCAG
>JBFWQN010000488.1:0-4341 GCA_050249405.1 Hyphomicrobiaceae bacterium
TAGGAGCGACGAACAGGACCCCGGTGAGCGCCTCGCGTCGACCGCCGGTCAAAATCCGGCGCCGGCGCCGGCGCTGCCCGGCACCTTCCGGAACATTTGCCCGAACGCTCGCGCTCATTCGCTGCCCGAGTCTCCCTACAGTCGTCTGACGCACTTTGCCGTCCCGATTGACGGCGATCTGCAAACGGAGGATATTTTATGTCAGATTGTCTGACAATCGCTTTGCGGGCGTCAGGCGCGGTTTCGTTCTTCAGGGCACCCATTGACGAACATCCGTCCCCGGCGATCGACGCTGCGTCGGCCTCGCGGAGATGCTGCGTCTGCACGCTTCGCGCCGGCTACACGTATGTCGGTGTCTAAGATCGTCTTCGATCAGATCGTCGCGCAGCTTCGGGATGGGCGCCTGCGTCCCGGCGAGCGACTGCCCACGGAGATGGAACTGGTCGGCCAGTTCAAGGTCGCACGATCGAGCGTTCGAGAGGCGTTGAAGGGCCTTGCGACCTTGGGCTTGATCGAATCTCGGCCGGGCCGCGGCGCGATCGTCGCGCGGCAAGCCGAAAGCCCACTTGCGAAGATTCGACGAGGCATCGATCTCGACCACCTGAACCGCAGGGCCCTCCTCGACTTGCTGGAGGTTCGCGAAGCGCTCGAAAGCAAGGCCGCAATGTTCGCAGCACAGCGGGCGACCAGCGACGACATCAAGGAGCTGCGTCGGATCCACAAAGCGCTGGAGCGCGACGTCGCGGCCGGGCGCAGCTACTTCAATGCGAACACGGCATTCCATCGCGCCATCGCGGCCGCCGCCCATAACCCCGTGCTCGCGGAAACGATACGGCTGCTGATTGGCCAGGTGCGCTCCTATCGAGAGCGACTCATGAGCGAGATCACATCCATGCCTGAACAGGATGTGAAAGAGCATGGTGACCTGCTGGAAGCGATCGCGGCAGGAAAGTCCGACTTGGCCGGCAAGCTCATGGCGCGTCACATCCGGAGCTTCGCCTCCTTGCTCTCCGCGGAGTCGCCTCGACATGCGGCCTAGAATCACGAAGGCATCGACGAGCGGGGCTCCGGGCTGGTGGCTGGAGTGCAACATTTGCGGCACGCGGGCCGAGTTCGGCCCTACCGTGTCCGGCTGCCGAGCATGCGCCGCGGCCGGTCGGAGCGGACTACTCGAGTGCCAGCGTGCGCCGATCTCACCCGTCGTGTCGACAGATCGACGCGAGCGCGGGCTGGAACGCTATCTCTCCCTGCTTCCCGTACCGCCGGACGTCGACTGGATATCGCTCGGCGAGGGCGAAACTGCGCTGGTGCGGTCGCGCCACATCGGTCCCTCACTCGGCCTGTCCAATCTGTTCTTCAAACTCGAGCAGCAGAATCCGACCCTCTCGTTCAAGGATCGGTACGTCGCGCTGACCGTCAATCTCGCCCGGCATTTCGGATTTCGACGCGTGGTAGTGTCGTCGACTGGAAATCTGGGCATCTCGGTCGCTGCCTATGCCGCAATGTGCGGGCTCGCGTGCCGTTTCGTGGCTCCTGGGGACATGCCGGAGAACGTTCGGTCGGAGGCGATCCTGCACGGCGCAGAGGTAGAGGTGATCGACAAGGAGCGTCGGTTCGCGCGCTTCGAGGAGATCGCCAACGACCCGGCATGGTTCCCTGTCGGGCTGTTCATGAACCGCCGCATCCAGAATCCCTTCGGCATCGAGGCCTATCGGACCTTCGCTTATGAACTGATCGAGCAGCTCGGTGGCCCCCCTGACGCGGTGCTTCTGCCGTGCGCCCGAGGCAATGGACTCTATGGGGCCTGGAAGGGATTCAAGGACGCGGTCGACTGGCACTGGATCGATCGACTGCCGCGGATGATCGGCTGCCAGCCGTCGGTTGCCAACTCTCTCGAGGTTTCGTTGCTTGCTGGGTCACCCACAGCGCTCGAACTGCCGCCGGCGCACAGCATTGCAAAATCGATCTGCGAGACAGTGGCGGGCGACAAAGCGCTCGCTGCAATTCGAAAGTCGGGCGGGACCGCGGTTTCCGCAAGCGAGGACGAGATCTTGATGGGCGTGCGCGCGTTGGGCCGGGAGGGCATCAACGCCGAGACGGGAGCAGCCGCAACCGTTGCGTCACTTGCCAAGCTCGTCGCTGACGGACACCTCGCGCCTGGAGACAGGATCGTATGCGTCCTCACCGGCGCCGGCATTCGCTGGCCAGAGCTAAGGACGGTCGGATCGAAGCGCTGACCTATCCAAGTCCACGGAGAGTCTCGGCGGCGTGGCTGTCGATCCGTGAGAAAGAGCCGACCTGAGCCTCCTCACTCGTCCAGCGATGGGTGGTGCCCCAGCGACACTCCGGCAATCGATGTCAAATTCCGCACCTATGCCCGTCGGTAGCTGGCGTCGAGGCGTTCCTCTTAAGATCGCTAATCTGTGACCTACACCCCGCCGAGATAGGCGGCCTTGATACGGGGGTCGGCGAGGATGGCGTCGGGGGGGCCCTCGAAGATCTTGCGGCCGAGGTCCATGACGAGGACGTTGTCGGCAATCGCCAGGGCCGAGTGGACGTTCTGCTCGACCATGGCCACGGTGACGCCGGCGGCGGCGACGCCGCGGATGACAGCGAAGATCTCGGCCATCATCTTGGGCGAGAGGCCGAGCGAGGGCTCGTCGAGGAGGAGGAGGCGCGGCGCGACCAGGAGCGCCATCGACATCTCCAGGATCTGCTGCTCGCCGCCACTGAGATTGCCGGCGAGCTCGGTCCATTTGCGCCGCAGCACCGGGAACTCGGCCACCTGCTGCTCGATCGCGTCCACCGCCCGGCGCCGCGGCAGCGTGTAGGCGCCGAGCCACAGGTTCTCGCGTACCGTCATGTCCTGGAAGTTGCAGCGGCCCTGCGGCACCAGCGCGATGCCGCGCGCCAGCCGCGCCTCGGGCGGCAGCGTCTGGATTTCGTCGCCGCGATAGAGCACCCGTCCGCCCATGTGGCGGACGAGGCCGTAGAGATACTTGAGAAAGGTCGACTTGCCGGCGCCGTTGGCGCCGATCAGGCAGGTGACCGTGGCCTCGGCCAGGACGCAGTCGAGGTCGCGGACGATCGCATCCTCGGCATAGCCCGCGCGCGCGCCCTCGACCGCCAGGACCGGGGTCGGTGTCACGCCGACCGGCCGATATAGGCGTCGAGCACGGCGGGGTCGGCGCGCACGGTCTCCGGGTCGCCGTCGGCCAGGATGCGGCCGCGGTCGAGCACGATCACCCGCTCGCATAGCCGCATGACGAAGTCCATGTTGTGCTCGACGATCAGCATGGTCACCCGGCGATCCCGGAAATGCCGCAACAGGTCCATGATGCGCGCAACCATGGTGGGATTGACGCCGGCCACCGGCTCGTCGAGCAACACTAGGCTGGGCGCGGTCATCATCGCGGCCGCGATCGCCAGCAGCTTGCGCTGGCCGTAGGAGAGGACAGCCGCCGGCGCCTGCTCCAGCCGGCGCAGCCCGACGATTTCGAGCAGGTCCTGCGCCTGTGCGCGCGCCGCCCGTTCGACGGCTCGCACCCGCGGCGTGCCGAGGGCTGCGTCGAGCCAGCCGATGCCGTCATGCTCCTGCCGGGCGAGGCAGAGATTGTCGATCAGCGACAGGCTCTCGTAGGCGCGCACCGCCTGGAAGGTTCGGGTCAGGCCAGAGCGGCCGATGCGGTGCCGGGCCAGCCCGGAGAGCTCGTGCCCCTCGAGCCGCCAGCTGCCGCGCTCGGCCGCCTGGAATCCGCTGAGGCAGTCGATGGTGGTGCTCTTGCCCGAGCCGTTGGGGCCGATCAGGCCGGTGATGGTGTGGCGCGCGAGAGTGAACGACACGCTGTCGACCGCGCGCACGCCTCTGAACGATTTCTCGAGGTTCTCGACCGCGAAGAAGGCGGCGGCACTCATCCCGCACCTTCCTGCACCGACCGACGCAGCCGGGCGACCCGGCGGGCGCTGAGGAAGCCGCCGATCCCACGGGGCATGACGAGCATCGCGGCAATCAGCAACGCGCCATAGAGCACGTATCGGATCTGGTCGGCGATGCGCAGCCACTCCGGCAGGATGGTGAAGGCGACGCTGGATGCCACCACCGCCCAGAAGCAGCCGGGCCCGCCGACGATGACCATGATCAGCATCGCCTCGGTGAAGGTGAAGTCGAAGATCGACGGGTCGACCACCGACAGGTGGAACGCGTAGAGGCCGCCCGCCAGCCCGGCCAGCACCGCCGCGACCACGATCGCGAGCAGCTTGTAGCGGAGCGTGTCGACGCCCTGCGATTCGGCCAGCGCCTCGTTCTCGCGGATCGCGACCAAGGCCCGGCCGATGCGCGAA
>JBFWQN010000489.1:0-4324 GCA_050249405.1 Hyphomicrobiaceae bacterium
ACACGTCGCAGCCGAGGATCGGCGACGCGCCGTGCATCACCGGGTTCTCGCCGTTCGGCGTTTTCATGACTTCGAGCTTGCCGTTCTTGACCGCGAGCCAGCACCAGCCCGAGCCGAACTGCGTGACGCCAGCCTGGATGAAGTCCGCCTTCATCTTGTCGTAGCCGCCGTAGTCCTTGACCAGCGCCTCCACCTTGGCCGGCAGGCTCTTGCCGCCGCCACCCTTCTTCATCCAGTTCCAGAAGTGGGTGTGATTGTAATGCTGGCCGATCTGATTGACGGCCGGCTGGTCCTTCGCGTCGAAGGCCATCTTGCAGATTTCCTCGAGGCTCTTGCCGGCGTACTTAGTGCCGTCGGCGACAATCGGCGTGCCGGCCGTGACGTAGGCCTGATGGTGCTTGTCGTGGTGAAACTCGAGCGTCTCTTTCGACATGTAGGGCTGGAGCGCGTCGTACGCATAGGGGAGGGGGGGAAGCGTAAGGGCCACCGGGCTGCTCCTTCGGTTGGGAATTGATCTCGATCAACGGCAAGTGTGCCCGGAACCTAGCGGCTGCGAGGGGTGACGACAAGGGCGGCTCAGGCGTGATCGGAGCCAGCGAGCCCCGTCTCTCGCTGCATGACGCGCATGCGCAGAGCGAGCAGCTTCCGCCACGTTCCGGTCTCGTGGGGCCGCGAAAAGTTGCGCACGGCGCGCGATTAGCCGTCGACCTCGAGCGACGGGAGAGGCATAGGTGTCAACCATCGACAAGCGCAGGGAGGCTGCCGCCGGTCACGGAGCCGGCAAACCCGGAGGGGAGCTCGTGCAGACAACCGTTGCCGCGCCGCGCAACGACGCGGCCGCCGGCATCATGTGGGTCACGCTCGCCATGGCGCTGTTCGCCGGGCTCGCGGCCTCCTCGCGCTACGCCATGTCGCTCGGCTACCACCCGCTGCAGGTGGCTTTCTTCAGGTTCCTCTCGGCCCTGGTGCTGATGCTGCCGCTGCTCGCCTGGCGTGGCTCGTCGCTGGTGAAGTCGAATGCGCCCGAGCTTTATGCGGTGCGCGGGCTGGTCAGCCTGTTCTCGATGACGGCCTGGTTCTACGCCATCTCGCTCATTCCGCTCGGCGAGTTGACCGCCATCGGCTTCCTGTCGCCGCTGTTCGGCACGCTCGCCGCCGTGGTCCTGCTCGGGGAGAAGGTGCGTGCGCGACGCATGACGGCGCTCGCCATCGGTTTCGCCGGGGCCATGATCATGCTGCGGCCGGGGCATGCGCCTGTCGGAATCGGGCAGGGGCTCGCACTGTTCTCGGCGTTCACCGGCGGGGTGATGGCCGTGCTCCTGAAACAGCTCGCGAGCCGGGACGATCCGGACAAGATCGTGTTCCTGACAACGCTGATCATGACGCCGCTGTCGCTGATGGCGGCCCTGCTCGTGTGGCGCTGGCCGACCTGGGAGCTGCTCCCCGCGATCAGCGTCGTCGGGCTGACGGGCGTGCTCGGCCACATGTGCCTCGCACGGGCCTTCCGCGTGGCCGAGGCCTCGCTGATCCTGACATTCGAGTTCGCCCGGCTCCCGTTCACGGTGGTGCTGGGCTTTCTGATGTTCGGCGAGTTGATCGACAGCTGGACCTGGGTCGGCGCGGCGGTGATCTTCGCCTCGGCCGTCTACATCGCGCGCCGCGAGGCGCAACTCCGCCGTGAGGCGCGGCGGCGCGAGGTGGAAGGCAAGTGACTGCGGCAGCCCTGGCATGGGTCGGTCGGTCCCGAGCGTGACAGCTGGGTGATGTTGTCCGACCGCCCTTTCCCCCGATAGAGTGTCGGTTGAAGCATGCCGTGGCCGCCGGCAGGGGGAGGCGCGGCCGCATCGGGAGAATAGAAGTCCATGTCTCGCATCGGAAGCTACGCCGCGCGGGTGCTGCTCGCACTCGCCGGATTTCTCGTGCTCGGGATCGGCCCGGCACCAGCGCAAACCAAGATCACCCGCATCATCGTGGCCTTCCCACCGGGTGGCCCGGTCGACCTCGTCGCCCGCCTGATCGCCGAGCCGATGGCCAAGTCGCTCGGGCATCAGGTGATCGTCGAGAACCGCGCGGGCGGCAACACGTTCATCGCCGCGCAGGCGGTCGCGACGAGCCCGCCCGACGGCTCGGTAGTGTTCCTGTCCAGCATGTCGACGATGGTGTTGAACCCGCTGCTCTATGCCAAGCTGCCCTACAATCCCGACACGGATTTCGTGCCGATCTCGATGGTGGTCTCGAACCCGCCGGTGCTGGTGGTGCACCCGTCGAACCCGGCGAAGGACGCTGCGGAGCTGGCGGCATCGGCGCGCACGGCGGCCGAGCCCGTCGCGATCGGCTCGGCCGGCATCGGCGGCACGACGCACATCTCCATCGAGCTGTTCGCGCAGGCCACGGGCGCCAAGCTGCTGCACGTCCCCTACAAGGGCGCGGCGCCGGTGATCACCGATCTGCTCGGCAATCACGTGCAAGGCTTCTTCGGCGATGTGCCCGGGGTGATCAGCTACATCAAATCCGGAAAGCTCAAGGCGCTCGGCCTGCTCGCCAAGCAGCCCCTGTCGGTGCTGCCCGGCGTCAAGACGATGGAGGAGCAGGGCATCCGCGGGACTGAAAGCGAGAACTGGTACTCGCTCTATGCGCCCGCCAAGACGCCGGCCGAGGTGGTCGCCAAGGTCCAGGCCGCGGTCGTCGAGGCGCTCAAGGACGAGAAGGTGCACGCCAAGCTGATCGAGACGGGCTGCGTGATCATCGGGTCGAGCCCGGAGGAGCTCGACAAGGTGCGCAAGTCGGACACGGCGCGGCTCGGCGGGATCATCCGCGCGCGCGGCATCAAGCTGGAGTAGTGAAAGGGGCCGGTCCCAACCGTGGCAGCCCGCGCTCGATCGCGCGGGCCCAAGGCGGCTCCGGTCACTTCCGAAGCTGCTTCTCGCGCGCCTCGGCCGTGGGCGGCGCCGGGTCGAACGAGAACGGCCGCGGCCACACGATCGGATCGTCGACGATCAACCCGGGCTGCCGCGCCTCCGCGACCAGGGCCAGCGCCGCGCGCAGGATGCGCGACTGGCAAGCCACGTCACCCGCCGCGCCGAACGGATTGCCCATCGGCGCATTGACGAAATAGCTGCGCGGCGGCCGTACCGACGCCGTGATGTCGCGTCCCGTCGAGACGCAGACGGTCGGAATGCCCGATGCCTCCACCACCCTCGCGACCAGACCCACGGTCTGGTGATCGAGGGGTCAGGCCGGCACGGCGACCAGGATGTCGACCCCGTCGGCCTTCAGGGCCGCCGCAAGCTCCGGCGCCTTCTCCTCGAGCACGGCCTTGCGACGGTAGATGCGGCCCATGAAGCCGCTCCACAACCGTGGCGCCACCGCCCCGATCTCGCCGCGCGATGCAAGCTCGCGGAGGCGGTCGATCGGGAAGACGCAATTGAGGTCACGGTCGGCGTCCGTGTGATCGTAGTAGCTGTCGTGAATTTGGAAGTCGTCCGAGGGCGCGTCCTGCGCCACGGCATCGACCCGCAGATCGTTGCGCGCATCGGCCTGGAACGGCGGCAAGCCGCACCGCGAGACGCCGCCACTCGTCAACAGGCTCACGGAGCACTCGGCGAGAGGCTTCGCGAGCGGCGTGAACGGCGCATCGTCGTAGCGGCTCCAATCGTAGGCCGGAAAGCCCATGGCACCGTACTTGGCATTCAAGGTGTCGATGTAGCGGATCGGCTCCAAGGCACGACTCCTCTGCTGTTCCGCCCCAGCATGGCCCCGTGGCTTGATCCATCGCAAGCCTGGCCGTGCTCGCGCATTGACCGCGCGTTGTGCGTGAGCAATCGTTTGCGCACGGGAGACGCGTCGGAGCAGCAATCTCGCGATCGGCCCGAGCCGGAGAAACATCATGCCCTATACGCTGGAGCAATTGAGCAACGACGTTCGCCAGGCGCTGACCGCCGATCCGGGTCCAGCCGGCAAGGCCAAGGTCTGCGAGCATCTCTCGCGGGCGCTCAAGGACAACGAGTTCCTCGAGAAGCATGTGACGGCGGAGGCCTGCAAGCCGAGGAAGGTGCTCTACGAGGACCCGAAGCTCGGCTTCTGCATCTGCGGTCACGTCTACGCCGACGAGCGGATCGGCGGGCCGCACGATCACGGCCCCACCTGGGCGATCTACGGTGTCGCCGCAGGAACCACCGAGATGACCGAGTGGAAAATCGTGAAGAAGGGCTCGGGCGACGCGCCGACGCTGGTGGAGCCGGTCGGCAGCTACGAGATGAAGCGTGGCGACTGCAAGTTCTACGACGCGGGCGTCGTCCATTCGCCGCGCATGTCGCCGATGACG
>JBFWQN010000490.1:0-4317 GCA_050249405.1 Hyphomicrobiaceae bacterium
ATGCGTCTCGATCAGGCGCGGGTTGATGGCCGGGCCGATGCCCATGCGCTCGGTGGCCTTGGGGCGCAGGTTGGCGAGAAGCACGTCGCAGCCGGCGGCGATGCGCTGCACGACCTTGCGGCCGTGCTCTGTCGAGGTGTCGACGCAGAGCGAGCGCTTGTTGAAGTTGATGGCATAGAAATACGTGCGCCCGATCGGTCGCGAGATGTCGCCGGCCGGCGGCTCCAGCTTGATCATGTCGGCGCCGAGGTCAGCCAGGATGCGCCCGGCTGTCGGCCCCGCGATGAGATTCGTGATCTCGAGGATGCGCACGCCTGCGAGTGGTGGCGCGTCCTGATCCAGAGTGGCGGGGTCAGTCGTGGCGGGCGCCATCGCCGCCGAATTGTCCCCGAGTGGCGATGCGGTAGGTGAGCCTTGCGACGCCTGCCGGGGGCCCTGGATTTGGCCTGGCGTGCCGGTCATCTCGATCGGCACGCCCATCTGCGTGATCGATCCGACGCCTGGATCGTCGAGAACCTGCACCATTCTGTTGTGGCGCACCTGCGGATCGTCAAATCCTTCCTCGGTGAGGCGGGCCGGTGCGAACGGCACGTCGGCCTCCTCGAATAGCCCAACCCATTCGGCGAGCGGTCGCTTTTTGACGGCTGCCGCGACGGCGGCGCGCATCTCCTCGTCGTCGGCGGGAGTCAGCGGCGCTCGACCCGACACCATGCGTGGCTCGGCGATGAGCGCGGTCAGCCCGAACAGCCTCGCCGCGATGGCGATGAAATTCTCGTGCACGCAGCCGAGTTGCACCCACTTGCCATCGGCACATTCGTAGAGACTGTAGAATGGCGCGCTGCCGGCAGGGTGCGTCTGGAAGACGTGACGCTTGATCCGCTCCCCATCAGCCTTGGTCATATAGAGACAGGCGCCGGCCATCAGCGACGTCTCGACGGCACGGCCGCGGCCCGTGTCCTCGCGCGCGAGCAACGCCGCCGCGATGCCGTTGCAGGCGAGCAGCGCCGCACCGACACTCGGCAGCGGATGCACGCAGTGGACCGGGGCAGGCCGGACCCCCGGGAGGCCCCCCAAAAGGCCAGTGCGGGCCATCACCAGGTCCTCGACCGGCGGCTCGTCCTTCCAGGGACCGCGCTTGCCATAGGCCGTGATCGAGCAGGTGACGAGGCGCGGGTTGAGCGCCTTCAGCGCCGGCCAGCGGACCAACTCCTGGTGCGGCGAGGATGGCGCGAAATCCTCGACCAGCACATCGGCCGTCGCCAGCATCCGGTGCAGCGCCGCGGCTCCCTCGGCGGTCTCGAGGTCGAGACGGGCCGCCGACTTGCCGCGATCCCAGACGACGAAGCCGCCCTCCCGGAAATCCGGCACATCCTTCGCCACGATCCTCGTGACCTTGGCGCCATGGTCCGACAGGAACATGGTGGCGAGTGCCACCGCCGGCCCCGTGCTGACGTCGACGACGGTAATTCCTTCGAGCGCCCCTGCCATGACGTGCCTCCAAGTGCGATGCCGGAGGTGCGCGCTCGCGGGCAGGCACCGGTCCGGAGCAGAACGATCCCCAGTGGAGGTGGACGGCTAGGCGGCAACGCCCGCAATGCGCTGCACCTCGGTACGCGAGAGCCCCACCTTCTCGGCCGATGCGAGGATGTCGCCCCACGTGGTCGGGTCGACCGGGATACCCTCCTTCAGGCGCTTCGCCTTCCACTCGCGCTCCGGGTCGCCGGCAAGGCGCACCTTGTCGAAGCCCTGGGCAACGGGGCCGGACTGCACCCAGCCGGTGAAGGCGTCGATCTCCTGCTGGAAATGCTCCGACGTGCCGAGCTTCTCCGGATCGAGCACGATCGTCAGCATGCCGTTGTAGACGCCCTTGTTGGGGCCGTCGTAGGCCTTGCGCATGGTGGCGCCGCCGGTCAGCGCGCCGCCGAGCAGCTCCGCAATCATGGCGAGACCGTAGCCCTTGTGCTCGCCGAACGTGAGGATGGCGCCAAACGGGGGGACGACAGTGTAGCGCGGGTCGGTGGTCGAGCGGCCCTCGTTGTCGATGATCGTGCCGGGCGGCAGCTTCACGCCCTTGTTGTGCGCGACGCGGGTCTTGCCCTGCGCGATGCGGCTCGTCGCGAAGTCGAGCACGATCGGATCGCGGCCCTTCCTCGGCACGCCGATGCAGATCGGATTGGTGCCGAAGCGCGCGTCGCCGCCGCCCCACGCCGCTACGATGGGCCGCGACACCACATTGACGAAGTGCATGGAGACGAGGCCCTCGGCCACCGCCATCTCGGCCCAGGCGCCGATACGGCCGATATGGTGGGCGTTGTGCAAGCCTACCGCGCACAGGCCATGCTTTTTCGCGCGCTCGTTGGCGAGCCTCATGGTGTCGTGGCCGATCACCTGGCCGTAGCCGGCCTGCCCGTCGAGGCGCAACAGCGGCCCTGTATCGAGCACGATCCTCGGCGCCTGATTGACGGAAAGCCCACCTTCGACCAGCGATAGGATGTAACGCGGGATCATGCCGACGCCGTGGCTGTCGTGGCCCTTGAGGTTGGCCTCGACCAGGTTCTCGGCGACGAGCTTCGACTCACGCGCGTTGGAGCCGCCCTTGGCGACGATCGCCTGGATTGCGGCGACGAGCTTCGGGGCTTCGATGACGATGTCGGCGGCCATGTACGTCTCGCTCGAATGGGTTCAGAGGCGAAGCGTTGCATGGCGGGCCGCGCCCGCTCAAGCGGCAATCGGCGCGGCTCGTCGTCCGTGGCCGCCGCATGGAGGGGCAGTGGCTCAAAAATGATCCCAGCCGGTCTTGGACGGCACGAATGCTCGGCCTTCGGCGTCGCTGAGCACGAGCCCAGGTTGCAGCGTCATCGTACCGATGCGAGTGACCGGAAACGGCGGGTCGGCGGCCGCGCCGGCCATGACTGCCGCCGCCTCGAACGCCGCGGCGCGTTCCGGCGGCACCGTGAGCAGAACCTCGTAGTCGTCGCCGGCGGCCACGACGTCGTTCCAGCGGCGAGGATCGGCACGGACGGCTGCCGCCGCGGCAGCCTCGCGCGGGACGCGCTCGAGCTCGACGGCGGCACCCGTACCGCTCGCCCGGCACATGCGGCCGAGGTCCTTGGCGAGACCGTCCGAGATGTCCATGGCGGCGGAGGCGTACGCGAGCAGCGCGTCGCGCATCGCGAGGCGCGGCGCCGGCCGGCGAAAGCGCGCGATGGCATGCGCGGCCTCCTCGGCCGAGAGCCCCCATTCGGCCGCGCGCGATGGATCCTGGATCAGCGCGAGGCCGATAGCGCCGCTGCCGAGGCCGCCGGTGACGTAGAGACCGTCTCCAGCCCGCGCGGTGCCCCGGCGGACCATGCGCCCACTCGACACCTCCCCGAAGACAGTGATGGAGATCGTGATCGGACCAGGGCGCCGATCCGTATCGCCCCCGACAAGGTGCATGCCGAAAGCCGCTTGTGCCTCTCCGAGGCCCATGGCGAAGCGGCGCATCCAGGCGCGTGTCGGCGGCTCGGGAAACGACAGGGCCATCAGGTAGGCGCGCGGCACGGCAGCCTTGGCCGCGAGATCCGAGACGTTGACGGCGAGTGCGCGCCAGCCAATGTCCTCGGGTGGGTCATCGGCGAGGAAGTGGATGCCCGCCGCAACGGGATCAGTCTTGACGACGAGGTCGTGCCCCGGCGTCGGCGTGATGGTCGCGCAGTCGTCGGTCAGGCCATAGGCCCCCGGCCAGCCGGCGGCCAGCGGCGACAGATACTGCTGGATGATCGCCTCCTCGCCGTGGAGGGCGTCGTCGGATGCGGCCGGGGCTGGCTCGCTGGTCATTCCAGGCTCGCTATGGATTTGACTTTGCCTCGTGCGCCGACGACCGAGCGACGATTGCTCGCGGTTCAAGCGCCGTCCGGCCAATTGTCGCGAATCCAGCGCGCAAGGCCATCCTCGTCGATCTCGCCAGCGGCGAGGCCGAGAATTGCAGCCGCCGCCAACGCTGGATCGGGCGAAAAGCTGACCTCGTTCACTCGCAGAAAAACCATCATGGCAGCGAACGCAGCGCGCTTATTGCCATCGACGAACAATTGGTTCTTCGCAATACCGAAGGCGTAGCAAGCGGCCAAAGCCGCCAAGTCGGTTTCGCCATAATTCCATCTATTGATGGCGCGGGTCAGAGCCGACTCGAGCATGCCGAGATCACGCAAACCGCTCGGGCCGCCGAAAATCGCCAGCTGCTCGGAATGCAGCCCGATCACGTCCTCGACGGACAGCCAGATGGGGTCGTTCATTTGGCAAGCGCCTTGAACGTCTCCCGATACTCCTTGAACAACA
>JBFWQN010000491.1:0-4315 GCA_050249405.1 Hyphomicrobiaceae bacterium
ATGAGCCGCGCCCCACGCCGCGCCTGGAGATTCCGCCCGCTCGGCAGCCTGCTCCTGGCCCTTCTCGCCCTTACCCTCCCCACCGAAAGCCGCGCGCAGGCGGCACCGCGCGAACAGCTCACCATCTGCATCACCCAGTTCCCCACGACCTTCCATCCCATGATCGACGCCATGGTGGCCAAGTCCTACATCCTGGGCATGGCACGGCGGCCGATGATGACGTACGACAAGGATTGGAAGCTCGTCTGCCTGATGTGCACCGAGATCCCGACCTTCGAGAACGGCCGCGCCAAACTGGAGACGCTCCCGGACGGCAAGAAGGGCGTCGCGCTGCGCGTGACCATCGACCCCGCCGCGCGTTGGGGCGACGGCAAGCCCATCACCACCGCCGATGTGATCTTCACCTGGGAAGTCGGCAAGGACCCCATGTCGGGGGTCAGCAGCGCCGAAGGGTTCCGCCGCATCCTCAAGATCGACGCGGTCGACGCAAAGACCTTCGTCATGCACGTCGACCGAGTCACCTTCGACTACAATCACATGACCGGCTTCGACATCCTGCCCGCGCACCTGGAGCGCGCGGCCTTCGCGGACCCGGCCCAGTACAAGAACAAGACACTCTACGACACCGACACGACCAACCCCGGCCTCTATGCCGGGCCCTACCGTATCGCCGAAGTGGTGCGCGGCTCGCACGTCGTGCTGGATCAGAACCCAAACTGGTGGGGCAAGAAGCCTTACTTCAAGCGCATCGTCGTACGCGTGATCGAGAATACGGCGGCGCTGGAGACCAACATTCTGTCGGGCGGAATCGACTATATCGCCGGTGAACTCGGATTGACACTGGATCAGGCGCTGGCCTTCGAAAAACGGCAGGGCAAGCGCTTCAACATCGTCTACAAGCCCGGCCTGATTTATGAACACATCGATCTCAATCTCGACAACCCGGTGCTGGCGGACAAGCGCGTGCGCCAAGCGCTTCTCTACGCGCTGAACCGCCAAGCCATCGACAAGAAGCTGTTCGACGGCAAGCAGGCCATGGCCAACTCCTTCGTCAACCCGCTCGACTGGATGTACGACAAGGATGGCAAGACTTATCCCTACGACCCCGCGCGCGCGGCGGCGCTGCTGGATGAGGCCGGCTGGAAGAAGGGCGCGGGCGGCATGCGCAGCAAGAACGGCGCCCCCCTGCAGTTCGAAATCAACTCGACCGCGGGCAACCGTTCGCGGGAGCTGGTCGAACAGGTGCTGCAGAGCCAGTGGCGCGCCTCCGGCATCGAGGTGAAGATCAAGAACGAACCGGCACGCGTCTTCTTCGGCGACACGGTGCGGATGCGCCGTTTTCCCGCAATGGCCATGTTCGCCTGGATCAGTTCGCCCGAAAACGTGCCGCGCACGACTTTGCGCTCGACCGAAATCCCGACCGCGGCGAACAACTATGCCGGCCAGAACTATACGGGCTTCAAGAATGCCGAGGCCGACCAACTGATCGACGCCATCGAGGTGGAGTTGGACAAGGAGGCGCGCCGCGTCCTCTGGTACAAGCTGCAGGCGATCTACGCGGACGAGCTGCCCGCTCTGCCGCTTTATGTCCGCTCCGACGCGTTCATCATGCCGCTCTGGCTCAAGGGCGTGGAGCCCACCGGACATCAGTATCCCTCGACGCTTTGGGTCGAGAACTGGCGCGCGGTCAACTGAGGTCATGGGGCGCTACCTCGCCAGACGGTTGATCCAGACGGCGTTGGTCATGCTGGCCATGTCGCTGGCCGTCTATCTTCTGATCGGCCTGATGCCGGGCGACCCAATCGACCTGATGATCTCAGGCGATCCGCGTATCACACCAGCGGACGCCGAACGCCTGCGCATCCTGCACGGGCTGGATCGCCCGCTGTGGGACCGCTATCTGGCCTGGCTCGGCCCCGCGCTCGGCGGCGATCTGGGTTATTCGCGCCTGCATGCCCAGCCCGTGTTGAGCGTGCTGATGTCCTATCTCGGCAACACCGCGCTTCTAATGGGGCTCAGCTTCCTTCTGGCCGTGACGCTGGCGCTGCCGCTCGGCATCTGGGCTGCGCGGCGCGAGGGCGAGCCGGCCGACCATGCGATCAACCTATTCTGCTTCGCGGGGATTTCCGTGCCGCCATTCTGGCTAGCGCTGCTGCTGATGATGCTGTTCGCGGTCGCGCTGGGTTGGCTGCCGGCAGGCGGGGTCGCGACCGTAGGCGGCGGCGGATTCTGGGACCGAGCCGCGCATCTGGTCCTCCCCGTGGCGACGCTGACGCTCGCCAGCGTCGCAGGCTATGCACGCTTCATGCGCGCTTCGACCATAGAAGTGCTGCGTCGCGACTTCGTGCGTACGGCGCGCGCCAAGGGCGCGTCGGAATCCCGAGTCGTCTTGCACCATGTCTTGCGCAACGCACTTCTGCCCGTCATCACGCTGGTCGCGCTCAACTTCGGCGCCTTGTTCTCCGGCGCACTTATCACCGAGACGATGTTCTCGTACCCCGGCATGGGCAAGATGATCTACGACGCGATCATGGCCAACGACTACAACCTAGCTCTGGCGGGGCTGCTGCTGGCCACGTTGCTGACGCTGTTGGCCAATCTGGCGGCCGACCTCGGCTATGCGGCGCTCGATCCGCGCGTCAGCCTGGAACGGGCGGCCGCCTGACATGATGCACGCGCTGACCGCACCGTCGCTCCGCCATTCCGCCCATACGCGCGGCTGGCACCGTTTCCTGGAACACCGGCCCGCTGCGATTAGCGCCGCGATTCTGTTCGTGCTCGTCCTCCTAGCCCTTTGCCAACCGCTGATCGTCGCCGCCATGGGGCAGAACCCCGACGCCGTCGATCTCTTGGCCCGCTTCGAGCCGTCCACCTGGGCCCATCCGCTGGGCACGGACGAGCTGGGGCGCGACGTATTCCTGCGCCTGCTCGCGGGCGGGCGCGTCTCGATCTTCGTCGGCGTGGTGGCAGCGCTGATCGGCACGATCGTCGGCACGCTGGTGGGGCTCTGGGCGGGCTATTACGGCGGCCGCGTCGATTCGATCCTGATGCGCGTGACCGACGCGGTCATCGCCCTGCCCTTGCTGCCGGTCTTGATCGTGGTCGCGGCCATCGATCCAGCCAAGCTCGGCATCCCCGAAGCCTGGCGTGGCGGCGACAGGGCGGATTTGACCCGCATTGTCGTCATCATCGCGCTGTTCGGTTGGACCACGGTGGCGCGCCTCGTGCGCGGCGCGGCCCTGGCCCTGCGCGAACAGGAGTTCGTGCGCGCGGCCACCGCGTTGGGCGCCACGCCCTTGCGCATCATGCGCGTGCATCTGCTGCCCAATATGGCCTCGCCCATCATCGTGGCGACGACGCTCTCGGTCGGGCATGTCATCCTGTTCGAATCGGTCTTGAGCTTCTTGGGCCTCGGCATCCAGCCGCCGCGCGCGAGTTGGGGCAACATGCTGACTGGCGCGCAGGAACTGATTTGGTCGGCGCCACTCTTGGTCGTCTATCCCGGCATGCTGATCTTTGTTACCGTGATGGCCTTCAATTTCCTCGGCGACGGACTGCAGCACGCGCTCGATCCGCGCGCGACCCAACGCGGAGAACGGAGAACAGCATGACGATGGCACGCGAGCCCTTTATGACCCGCAAGACCTGGCCCGACGGCCAGGCCACCGTGGGCATCCTCCTGCTCGACACGAAATTCCCGCGCGTCTTCGGCGATGGCGGCCAGCCCCTGACCTGGCCCTTCCCCGTGCTTCTGAAGAAGGTGGAGGGCGCCACGCCTTTCCGCGTCGTCGACCAGCAGGCCGACGGGTTGCTCGATCCCTTCGTGGAGGCAGGCAGGGAGCTGGTCGCCAAGGGCGCCAACGGCATCACCACCACCTGTGGCTTCCTGGCCATCTACCAACGCGAGCTGGCGGAGCGCATCGGCGTGCCGGTCGCGGCGTCGAGCGTCATCCAGGTGCCGCTAGCGCAACGGCTTCTGCCCGCGAACAAGCGCGTCGGCATTATCACGGCGGATGCACGCAACTTCACCCCACGCCATATGGAAGGCGCCGGCGTGCCGACGGACACACCCGTGATCGGCACCGAGAACGGCGAGATTCTGACCCGCGTCTTCACCGACAAGGCGACGGAATACGATTTCGCGCGCTGCGAAGCCGACTTGATTACCGCCGGCAAGCAGATGCTGGCCAAACACCCGGGGGTCGGCGCCTTCGTGCTGGAATGCACCAACATGCCGCCCTTCGCCCCGGCCTTGGCCAAGGCGACGGGAATGCCGGTCTACGACATCTTCACGCTGATCTCATGGTTCCAGATG
>JBFWQN010000492.1:0-4292 GCA_050249405.1 Hyphomicrobiaceae bacterium
CCGCGGCCGGTGCCGATCGGCGCGCCCCACGGCATCAACCGCTCGCACCCGGCCGCCAGCAGCCGCTCCGCCGCGCCCAGATCCTCGGTCGTGTAGGGAAACACCTTGAAGCCGTCACGGGCCCGCACGCCTGCCGCCTCGACCAGGCCGAAGAGATCCGGCTGCAGCGTGTCGTCGTTGGCGATCACCTCGAGCTTGATCCAGTCGGTGTCGAACAGCTCCCGCGCCATCTGAGCCGTGGCGATCGCCTCTTTCGGCGTCCGGCAGCCAGCGGTATTCGGCAGCACGCGCACGCCGAGCCCCTTGATCATGTCCCAGAACCGCTCGCCGCCGCGCGAACGGGCCGCCTCGCGGCGGAGCGAGACGGTCACGATGTCCACCTGTGCCGCGCGGATCGCATCCGAGAGCACCTGCGGCGACGGATATTGCGCCGTGCCGAGCAGCAGCCTCGAGCCGACTGGCACGCCGTAGGGTGAGAAGGGGGTCTCGTCCACCGTAGCCTCTGCCTCGATCATGCTCGAACCTTCCGGCGCCTGGCGCCACACGGATCTGCCTGCATTGCTCGTTGCATCGCGGGCCATTCCCGATCGCCTCAGCCACCCTGCCGGGGGGCCACGATCTCCACCGCGTCGCCGGCCGAGAGCCGCGTCGCGGCCCGTTCCCGCTCGGGCACGAACTCGCCGTTGAGGGCTGTCGCCACCTTGCGGCCGCCGTAGCCGAGCTCCTCGAGGAGCGCCGCCAGCGTCACCGCGGTCAGCTCCGAGACCTCGCCGTTCACGACGAGACGCCTCGTCCTGCTCATGTTCTCCGCCGTCACCGCCGCGCCGAGCCTCTCCTGATGCACCTGCCGCGCATGATACGGGGAGATTGCCTTGCAATCAAAGTGCGACAGGTGACGGTCTGTCGAGCCCCGGGCGGGTGATCGGCCGCGCCGTACGACATAGGCGCTTCGGCACACCTATTGGTCAGATTGTCGCAGATCTATTCCAACGTATAATGACAAGTGGAGCCGGGAGTGCGAGAGGGGCCAGCAGCTTTGCTCGTGAGGAGGAGGTCGGCAGAGCTGCGGCCAGGGCAGGCGGATGTGCTATGGCTGAGATATTCGTGAGCTACAGGCGCGACGACAGTTGCTGGTCGGCGGGCCGCATCAACGACCATCTGGTGTCGGCCTTCGGCGCCGAGAAGATCTTCTTCGACACCATCAACATCGAGCCGGGCGCCGATTTCCACGAGACCATAGGCGACAGCGTCGGCCGGTGCCGTGTGCTGCTCGCGGTGATCGGCCCGGGTTGGCGAAAGACGCTCGAGGAGCGGCTCGGCAGAGATGGCGACTTCGTCTGCGTCGAGATCGCGGAGGCATTGCGCCGCGGTGTTCGGGTCATTCCGCTCCTCATCGACGGGGCGACCCCGCCGAGCGAGGATATCCTGCCGCCGGACCTGAAGCCGCTCGCGCGCCGGCATGCCTTCCCGATCACCTCCGAGCGTTGCCGGAGCGACGTCGACAGGCTGATCGCATTCCTCCGTACCTACCTCGGTGATGCGGCCGGACGCCGCTGTCCCGCCGCCCGTCCGGTGCACCCCGAGATGGTCGTCGTCCCGCCGGGCCGTTTCGTCATGGGGGCCGATTGCGCCGTCGACCGGCCCGACGAGGCCGGCCCCCGGCACGACGTCACGATCGAGCGGCCCATCGCTGTCGGACGGCACGCCGTCACGCTGGCCGAGTTCTCGGCCTTCGTCGAGGCGACGGGGCGCCGGATTGAGCCGAGCATGTTCACCTGCGAGGAGGATCGGTGGCACGAGCGCCGTGGCCGCTCTTTCCTGACGCCGGGGGTTGTCCAGTCGCCGCACCATCCGGCCGTCGGCGTCAGCTGGCACGATGCCAACGCCTATTGTGCCTGGCTCACCGAGATGACCGGGACCCGCTATCGCCTGCTCTCCGAGGCGGAGTGGGAATACTGCTGCCGCGCCGGCAGCACGACGCCTTACAGCTGGGGCGCGCGGATCACACCCTCGTTGGCCAACTACGATGACGTGGGCGAGGGCTGCCGCACCGGTCGCGAGCGCGCGCATCAGGCCACAGCACCGGTCGGGGCCTACCCCGGCAACGCGTGGGGGCTCTGCCAGATGCACGGCAATGTCTGGGAATGGTGCGGCGACGATTGGCACGACAGCTACGACGGCGCTCCCGCCGACGGCAGCGTCTGGACGGGTGGCGACGCAGATTTGCGCGTCTTGCGCGGAGGCTCGTGGATGAGCGTTCCGACCCTGCTCAGGTCGGCGACGCGCAACAAGGAGAGCCCTGACACGCGCATGAGCACGATCGGCTTCCGGGTGGCCTGCACCATGTGAGTCGCCTGAAGAGGCAGATCGCAGCGTGTCCGGAGCACGGCTGGCGGCGCAATGCTTTCGGCTCCGCCTGCTGCTGCGGGCCTGCTCGCCACCGCCAAGCTGCGCTCCATCGCCCCCGCCGCCCGGCCCGCAGAGGTGCAGGCCGCCCGCGCGGCTTGCGGTTTCGCCCCCTGGCGACGGCTGTTGACGCAACGGCGCTTGCCAACCAACGTCGGGCGCATCGAGGCAAATCGAGAAGGACACTCCCTCAATGCGCATCGCGATCATCGGCGTCGGGGCCATGGGCTCCGTCTATGCGGGTCTGCTCGCAGACAACGGCAAGCACGACGTCTGGGCCGTCGACACGTGGGCGGCGCACGTCGATGCGATCCGCGAGAAGGGACTCCGCGTCGAGGGCGCCTCGGGCGATCGCACGGTGCGCATGAACGCCACCACGAGCCCGTCCGACGTGAAGGATGCCGATCTCGTCATCATCGCCACCAAGGACGACGGCGTCGTCGGCGCCGCCAAGGCCGCGCTGCAGATCGCCAAGCCCGATGCGCCGATCCTGACCATCCAGAACGGCCTCGGCTCAGCCGACAAGGTGGCCGAGATCGTGGGCTCGAAGCGCATCATGATGGGCGTCGTCGGCGGCTTCGGTGCCTCCATGAAGGCGCCCGGCCACGCGCACCACAACGGCATGGAGTTCCTGCGTCTCGGCGAGATGGACGGCGGCCTGACGCCCCGTCTCGAGGTCGTGAAGAAGGCCTGGGAGGCCGGCGGCTTCAAGGTGCTCGCCTTCGACGACATCCACAAGATGGTCTGGGAGAAGCTGATCTGCAATTGCACCTACTCGGGCCCCTGCGCGCTGACCGGGCTGCGCGTCGGCGAGGTGCAGGCCAACCCGAGCGCCTGGAGCATCGCGTCGGCTTGCGCGACCGAGGCCTTCATGGTCGCCAATGCGCGCGGCATCAAGCTCGACTTCGACGATCCCGTCGCCTACGTGCGCGCCTTCGGCCAGAAGATCCCGGGCGCTCGCCCCTCGATGCTCCTCGATCACATGGCGGGGCGTCCTGCCGAGGTCGACAACATCAATGGGGCCATCCCGCGCGAGGGTGCCAAGGTGGGCGTCGCAACGCCCGTGAACTCGGTCGTGGTCGCCTTGCTCAAGGCCAAGGAATCGGGCTTCGCGCAGCTCTGATCGCCATCGGGAGCATCCGCCTGCGGCTTTATCCCTGGCGACACAACAGTCGTGTCTGCAGGGACAAGCCGTAGCTGCGCTACGTCAAGTCTGTGTCTTCGACCAATGCCTTACTCGGGCTCGCGAGGTGCTCCACAGTCGGGCATCAGGCGAGCCGGGGGTGGCGATGAGCACGATCGACGAGCTCGAGCGGATGATCGGCGACTATCGGGTGCTCTCGCTCAAGCACCAGCAGCAGATGTCGGCCGGCGCGACGTCGAACGCGCATCACATCGCGGTGGCGCTGCACGACCTGTGCCTCACTATCGCCCGCACGCCATCCGACGAGCCGGCGATCACGCGGCTGCAGATCGAGTTCATCGTGTCGCTGCTCGCGACAGGCGGCCTCGACGAGAGCACGCGCACCGCGCTCGGTGCGGCAGTGCTCTCGCATGTCGACAGGCTGGCGGCCCGGTCGGCGCCCCGACACGTCAGAATTGATAGCGCCGCAGGCCACCGTCGACAGGAATCACCGTTCCAGTGATGTAGCCCGCGAGCGGAGAGGCGAGGAAGCACACCAGGTGTGCAACGTCCTCCGGCTCGCCATAGCGGCCGACGGGGATCTCGTTCTCCGCCTGCCACTGGCGATGCTCCGGGGAGTAGTTGCGCCGGATCTGCTCGCTCATGATGCGGCCGGGCGGGATCGAGTTGACGGTGATGCCGTATTTGCCCACCTCGCGCGACAGCCCCTTGGCCCAGGCGTGGATGCCGGCCTTCGCCGAGA
>JBFWQN010000493.1:0-4285 GCA_050249405.1 Hyphomicrobiaceae bacterium
TGATGGCGAAGTCGCCGACCGTGCAGTGCCCGGCCAGCATGACGTTGTTCGAGAAGATGACGTTGCTGCCCACGCGGCAATCATGACCGACGTGGCTGTTGGCCAGGAAGGCACACTTGTCGCCGATGGTCGTCTCCAAGCCGCCGCCGGCCGTGCCGGGGTTCATGGTGACACCCTCGCGGAGAATGCAATCGGCACCGATCGTGAGCGTCGAAGGCTCGCCTTTGAACTTCAAGTCCTGCGGCTCGTGCCCGATCGAGGCGAACGGGAAGATGCGCGTGCCGGGCCCGACCTTGGTTCGGCCGGCCACTACCACGTGCGAGACGAGATGACACCCCGCCCCGAGCTCCACCTCGCGACCGATCATCGAGAAGGGGCCGATCCTGACCCCATCGCCTATGCGTGCTCCATCCTCGACGATTGCCGTTGGATGGATGTCAGGTTTTGACATTTTCCGGGTCCACGATCATGGCGCTGATCTCGGCTTCCGCGACGACCTGCTCGTTGACGCGCGCCTCGCCGTAGAACCGCCAGACCGGACCACGACTCCTCAGCTTCTTGACATGAAGATGGAGCTGGTCGCCGGGCACAACCGGTTTTCTGAACTTCGCCTTGTCGATCCCCATGAAATAGACGATGTGGGGAATATTGGTGGCGCCGGCGTGGTTCACGCACAGCGCGCCCGCCGTCTGTGCCAGCGCCTCGATGATGAGCACGCCGGGCATCACGGGGTACTTCGGAAAGTGACCCTGAAAGAACGGCTCGTTGATGGTCACGTTCTTGAGGCCAACCGCGCTCTCGTCGCGCACCATGTCGCGAATTCTGTCGACGAGCAGGAACGGGTAGCGATGCGGCAGCAGCTGCATGACGCGCGCCACGTCGGCATTCCCGAGCTCGCTCGACGTCTCGGCTTCGGTCAACTTCTGCATGCTTCGTCAACCTTCTCCTCGAGCGCCCCGGAACGGCCGCCCTCAGCTCTCCGACGGCTCCTCTCCGCCCCGCGCTGCACCAGGCCGAGACAGACGTTTGAGGAGTGCGACCTCGCGCGCCCATTCACGGAAGGGGCGTGCCGGTGTACCCCCCATGCGCGCCCCGGGCGGGACGTCGTCCTTCACATGGGCCATGCCCGCGATCTGCGCGCCACTGCCGATCTTGACATGGCCGACGGCGCCGGAATGGCCGCCCATCACCACGAAATCGCCGAGCTCCGTCGATCCTGAGATACCGACCTGCGCAACGATCACGCAATGACGACCGAGCACCACGTTGTGCCCGATTTGCACGAGATTATCAATTTTGCAGCCTTCACCGATCACCGTATCCTTAAGAGATCCACGATCGATCGCAGTATTGGCCCCGATCTCGACGTTGTCCTGGATGATCACGCGTCCGATCTGCGGCACCTTGATATGCCCCTTGGGGCCCATCGCGAATCCGAATCCATCCTGACCGATGCGCACACCAGCATGAATGATGACACGGTCGCCAATCAATGCGTGTGTGACCGTGGCACCGGGCCCGACATAGCAGCCCCGCCCGACCGTGCAGCGGTAGCCCACGACAGCCCCGGCAGCGATCGTCGTCCCGGCCCCGATCGCCGCCTCGCGTCCGACGACGGCACCGGGCTCGATCTCGGCACCCGGCTCCACCGTGGCTGACGGATGCACAAACCCACCGCCGTCCGCAGCCCCATAGCCGGCAGCCTTCGGAGCCATGGCGTCGGGATAGAACAATTGCAGCGCCAGCGCGAAGCCATGATAGGGGCTACGCATGACCAACGGTGTCGTTCCCTGCGGAAGCCGTTCGGCGAGGGCCGGAGCCACCAGGCAATACGCTGCCCGCGTACCCGCTAGAGAGTCGATATACTTGCGGTTGTCGATGAACGTGAGATCACCCGGGCCGGCCAGATCGAGAGGCCTGACATCGGAGACAAGTCTTTCCACGTCGCCACCGCTCGGCGGCTCGGCGCCGATGCAGCGCGCAACCTCCGCCAGCCGAAATGGACCGCGGCGATCGAAAAAACCCGGGTGCTGCATCGCGATCGGCATCCTGACGGCGGAGTTGGTGTCATTAATCACAGCCTGACGCCGAGCGCCAGCAACCTCGAGCCACGTGCGTCAGCGGCTGCTCGTCCCGGCGCCTATCAGCCGCCATCAACTTCGAGCAGCCATCACCCAGGCGAGGATACCGCAGGCACCTGACCAGAGCACGACGGCAGCGGGCTCGGGCTCTCTACTGCCACGGCTCCGTCGCGTAGCGCCGACACGTGCCAAACAGAAACCGGGCCCCGCAAGGCCCGGCTCGTCGCAAACCGCTTCAACGGCCTCAGAACTTGGTGCTCGCTCCGAAGCGGAACACCTGCTCCTTATCGTAGACCTCCTTCATCACGGCCCACCCGAAATCGGCCCTCAACGGTCCGAGCGGAGAGTCCCAGATGAGGCTCGTGCCAACCGACACGCGCGGCTTGTTGGAGTCGACGATCGTCGTGGTCAGGCCCGTTGCCGGATCGACTAGGCCGTTGACCCGCCTGCTGCCCTCGTTGATCCCGAACAGCGAGCCGGCATCGACGAACACGGCTCCCTTGATGCCGAGATCATCCGGAACGAGCGGCAGTGGGTAGCGCACCTCAGCCGTAGCCGCCCAGAAGGTCTGACCACCGAGTGCGTCACCCGTGGACAAATCGCGGGGACCGTAGCCCGCCCGGTTGAAACCGCGCACCGTCTCGCCGCCCTTGTAGAACAGGTCGATCAGCCGGACATCATCCCCGCCCCAACCCTCGACATGCCCGGCCGTGACGCGGCTGACGAACGTGAGGTATTGCGTGATCGGATAATAGTACCGTCCCTCGGCCGACAAGCGGACATACTGCACGTCGCCACCGACACCCGCGAAATCAGCCGCACTCGTCAGGAAGTAGCCGCTGGTCGGGTTCTTGGGATGATTGCGCTTGTCGTACGAGATGGAGGTACCCACCAGCGACGTCCACGCTACGCCCTCGGCCTCGCGGATGGCACGAGACGCCACCCGGCCATCGTCGCCCAGCGTGCGGTCGACGTCATAAATCTCGTCGCGCGAGATCGTGTAGTACGTCTGTCCCCACAAGTTCTCCGAGAGCGGAAATCCGAGCCTCAGAGTGCCGCCCGTCTTCCGGCTGCGGTAGACGGAGTTGTTCGAGTTCGACAGCTCCTTGTGGAAAAGGTCGAAACCGGCCGCCAGATTTCGATCGAGGAATCTCGGCTCCGTGAAGCTCAAGTCGACCTGAAGCCGCTCGACCGAGCCGGAAAGCCTCAAGCGCAGGAACTGGCCATTGCCGAGCAGGTTGCGCTCCGTGAGCGAGATGTCGCCGATGACACCCTCGCTGGTCGAGTAGCCTGCGCCGAACGACAGCTCGCCGGTCGGCTGCTCCAGCACCTCCACGTCCAGGATGACCCGATCCTGCGTCGCACCGGGACGGCGCTTGATCTCCACCGTCTTGAAGAAGCCGAGACCCTGCAGCCGCTTCTTCGCCTTGTCGACCAGGAGCGGATTATAGGCATCACCTTCGACAAGCCTGAACTCGCGCCGTATGACGTGATCGCGGGTCCGCGTGTTGCCGATGACGTTGATGCGCTCGATGTAGACGCGCGCCCCCTCGTCGATCACGTAGGTGATCGCGATGGTCCGGCTTTCGTAATGACGGTCGGCCCTCGGGCGAACGCGGGCGAACGCAAAGCCCTGCTCTGCCGCGTAGAGGGTCAGCTTCTCGACGGATTTGTCGACATCCGATGCGTTGTAAATCTGGCCCGACTTCGTCAGCAGCTCGCCGTTGAGCACGCCGGGTGCAAGACCCGGCAGGCCACTCTCGATCCGGACGTCGCCAAAGTTGTAGCGATCCCCCTCCTCGACGACAAACGTCAGGTAGAAGCCGGAGCCATCGCGGTCCAGGTCGGCATTGCCAGACACGATGCGAACATCGGCGTAGCCGTTCTTCAGATAGTACTGCCGCAGAAGCTCCCGATCGAGCGCCAAACGGTCCGGATCATAGAACGAGGCGTTCTTGAGGAAATCGAACCAGCCGCTCTGTTGGGTGGTGATGACATCGCGCAGCTGGGACTCCGAGAAGGCGCGGTTGCCGATGAACTGGATGCTCTTGACCTTCGTCGAGCCACCTTCGGCGATCTCGAAGACGAGGTTGACGCGGTTCTGATCGAGCTCGATCACCTTCGGCTCGACGGTCGCGGAGAATTTGCCTTGCCGCCGGTACACGTCGAGGATGCGCTGCACGTCACCCTGGACCTTGGCGCGG
>JBFWQN010000494.1:0-4278 GCA_050249405.1 Hyphomicrobiaceae bacterium
GACCAGCTCAAGAAGACTTACCTCCTGCGGCGCATTCTCAACCCGATGGGGACGATGGACGCCATCGAGTTCCTCACCGACAAGCTGCGTTCGACCAAGACCAACGGCGATTTCTTCAACTCGATGAATACGTGACCGCCTCACCTCTCGCGTCGCGCTGAAGCCATTTGCATGCGCCGGCCTTGAGCCGGCGCATTGCATATGCGCTGGCCGCGATGCATGGTTCGGTCGATCGTTGCGACGCACTGTTCTCGAGGCCTGCCGTGACCCAATCCTCCGTTCTCGATGCGGCCACCGCCGCGGCGCGGCTGGCAATGGTGCGCGAGCACATTGCCGCCGCCGCACGCGAGGCTGAGCGCGATCCCTCGTCGGTGACGCTCGTCGCCGTCTCCAAGACGTTCGATGCCGAGCATATCCGGCCCGTGCTCACCGCCGGGCAGCGCGTCTTCGGCGAGAACCGGGTGCAGGAGGCCAAGGGCAAGTGGCCGGGACTTCGCGCGGAGTTCCCCGGAGTCGAGTTGCACCTGATCGGTCCGCTCCAGTCGAACAAGGCCCGCGAGGCGGTGGAGTTGTTCGACGTCATCCATACGGTGGACCGGCCGAAAATTGCTCAGGCTCTGGCCGTCGAGATGGCGCGTCTCGCACGGCGTCCTTCGCTCTTCGTCGAGGTCAACACCGGCGAGGAGGCGCAGAAGGCCGGCGTGGCGCCGCGCGATGCGGCCGCGCTGGTGCATCTCGCCCGCGACGAGCTGAAACTGCCCGTTGTCGGACTGATGTGCATCCCACCTCATGATGAGGAGCCGGCGCTGCATTTCGCTCTGCTCGCCAAGCTTGCCAAGGAGCTCGGGCTAGACAAGTTGTCGATGGGCATGAGCGCCGACTACGAGACGGCCGTCAATCTGGGCGCCACGCATGTCCGCGTCGGCTCTGCCATCTTCGGACATCGGACCTGAGCTGGCGCGATAGCCGCGTCGCCGCCATTCACGCTGCAATCCTCTCCGCCTTAAGGGACTGCTAAGGTGTGCGCACTGATTCGCGCCTCCCTCGTGCATTGCGTTTGGCGCTCCCGCGAGGAGAGAAACAATGGCGGACGGCAGCGGCAAGCCCGATTCGATCGTGCGCGAGGCCGAGGCGGCGGCGGCAGAGGCCGCGATCGAGGCCAAGGCGGAGGTGCTGGAGCGAGCTGGCATAGAGCCCGCGGGGCCCCGCCATAATCGCGCTTCCCGCCAAGTCAAGGCCGGCAAGGCCTGGCACGAGTTCGACGTGACCGTGTGGCTGACCGACCTCAACGACGTCGAGTTCGGCATTTACCGCCATAGCCGCAACAAGGCGAAGTCGCGCCAGTTCACCTCGGATATGGATATCTATGCCGAGGTGATCGAGAACGGCGAGCGGACCGGGCTCATCGGCTACCGCGCCGACCTCTGGAAGAAGACCGCCGGCATGGAGCGCCGTCTGGTCATGAAGCTCTTCAATGAGAGCTTGAACTGGCGCGCCTCCATGGACCTGATGCTCGCCCGCTCGCTCCAGCAGACGGTCGGCGCGCACGGCCTGCCGGTGCTCTCCTACGCCATGAACATCGGCGATCACGAGTTCGTCGTTCATCTCGAGCGCTCAGCGCACAAGTGGCCGGGCCTGCCTGAGAACTTCGCGTTTTTCCTCATGGATGAAGGCGTTCCGCGCTTCTATCGCCTCCGGCGCGCCCTCATCAATCTGGGCGGCGACTACACGTTGCTCGACGAGCGCGGCCACGCGATCGGCTATCTCGACGGTCGCTTCGTCACGCTGACTGGCCACTGGCACGGCCAGGTGAAGGCCGAGCATGCGAGCGCAAGGCTGGTCATGGTCTTGCAGATGTTCTGTGGCATGCTCGTCTTCAACCGGGGCGCGCGCAGGCACGTTCGCAGCCTTTACCGCGAGTTGCTTGCCGGCAAGGCGTTTCCCAAGCTCCAGCGGCAGGAATCCGACCTCTACATGAACCCTCGCCGGGTCAGGTAGCTCGAGGCGGCGCGGCGGAGCGGGCAAAGTTGGCGCCGCCCTGCCTAACGCAGCGCTCCATCGAGATAGTACCACCGCCCGCCATCGCGCACGAAGCGAGACACCTCGTGCAGCAGATGGCCCGTCGCGCCGATGCGGGAGCGCGCCGTGAACTCGACGGTGGCACGATCGCCCTCCTCGCTCCTGTCGAGGATGCGCAGCAGCTGCCACTGTTGCGCCGGATCGAGATCGAGCTGGGCCGGCCGCGTCGAGGCATGCCACGTCGCCATCAGGTAGGCCGCCTTGCCCAGCGCGAACGCGGCATATCGCGATCGCATCAGTGCCTCGGCCGTCGGTGCAGTTGCGGCCCCCTCGTGGTAGGGCCTGCAGCACGCCTCGTAGGTTCGTGTCTCGCTCTTCTTGCGGCAGGGGCAGCGCATGTCAGCCGCCAGCCTCAATACTCGATGATCGCGCGGCCCAGGATCTCTCCGTGGTGGAGATGGTCGCACGCCTCGTTGATCTGCTCGAGGCCGTACCGGCGGGTGATCAGCTTGTCGAGCGGGAAGCGCCCCTCCTGGTGCCAGCGCAGGTACATCGGGAAGTCGCGGTCCGGATAGGCGGCGCCCAGGCTCCCACGGAAGATGCGCTGCCCGTGAATGATGAGGCTCGGGTCCAGCGTAATCTTCTCTTGCGGGATGCCGACGAGTACGGACATGCCACCGATGTTGCCTGCGCCCTGACCGCCACCGCGGGTGGCCGCAAGAATCTGCTCGCAGGTTTTTTGCTTGCCGATGGCGTCGAAGGCATAGTCGACGCCGCCCCCAGTCAGGTCACGGATGGCCTCCACCGGATCGACGTTGCCCGAGGCATTGACGGTGTGCGTCGCACCGAACTGGCGCGCGAACGCGAGCTTCTCCTCCGAGAGATCGACGGCGATCACCGGGTAGGCTTCGAGGATCGAGGCAGCCTTGATCGCCGACAGCCCCACACCGCCGACGCCGAACACGGCCACCGACTCGCCTGGGCGGACGCCGGCCGTGTGCATCACCGCGCCGGCGCCCGTCAGCACCGCGCAGCCGACGATGCAGCTGGTGTCCTTGGGGTGATCGTGCGGGATCGGCACCACCAGCTCCTTGCTGGTGACCAGGTCGCGGCTCCAGGTATAGACATGCCCGTGCGCGAGGTTGCCGTGATACCGGGCACCCGTCGGTTGCCACACGGTGCGGCCGCGCGCCTCCGTTCGCGGCACCCACGTGACGAGGCACATGTCGCCGGCCTTGACGTGGGTCACGCCCTTGCCGACTGCGCTGACCACGCCGGTCCCCTCGTGGCCGAGCAGCAGCGGCCGCCCCAGCGACGGATTGTGCATCTGGTGCAGCTGCGAATGGCAGATGCCGCTCGAGTAGAGCTTCACCGTCACCTGGTCGGGGCCTGGATCGGGCAGCTCGAGCTCCTCGATCTTCAGCGGCCCGTTCACCTCGGTCTGTATGGCGGCGACGGTCTTCATGGTGCTCTGACTCCGCGTGTCCGGCTTTGCACCGCCACGCTACCCCGAAACCAGCCTGCTGCAAGATGCCGGACTGACGCCGTACGGCCGTGGAGAGTCCCCTTCCAGCCCTTGCGTCTGCGCGATCCGCGCGGCACCAACGGGTGGGGTCGCATCGGGGGAGCGGATATGCTGCGCGAGATCGTGCTCGACACGGAGACGACCGGCCTCGACGCCAAGGGCGGCGATCGGCTCGTAGAGATCGGCTGCGTCGAGATCATCAACCGCATCCCCACCGGCAACGAGCTGCACCTTTTCATCTGTCCCGAAAGCCGGCAGGTGCACCCCGAGGCCTTCCAGATTCACGGTATCTCCAACGAGTTCCTGCGCGACAAGCCGGTCTTCTCGGCGGTCGTCGACGAGATCCTGGCTTTTCTCGGCGATGCGCCTCTTGTCATTCACAACGCCTCGTTCGACATCGGCTTCATCAACATGGAGTTGGAGCGAGCCGGCCGACCGCTGATCCCCCGCGACCGCCTCGTCGATACCCTCGAGATCGCCCGCCGCAAGCATCCCGCCGGCCCGAACAGCCTCGACGCGCTCTGCAAGCGCTACGGTGTGGACAACACCAAGCGGACCAAGCACGGCGCGCTGATGGACTCGCTGCTGCTTGCGGGCGTCTACGTCGAGCTGTCACGCGACATGGAAAACAGCCCCCTCGGCGACACGAGGAACTGCCCCCTCCTTCGCTAGCCGAGGAGAGCAAGGATGAGCGAGGAACGAATCACCGAAATCTCTTCGTGGAACGATCCACG
>JBFWQN010000495.1:0-4266 GCA_050249405.1 Hyphomicrobiaceae bacterium
GGGCTCCGGGCTCAAGAGCATTTCAACCTCGCTCGAGCAGAAGTCCACCTCCGAATTGGTCGGCGACGTGACGAGGCTGGCCCGCGAGCACCCGGTCGCCTATCTCGGCGGCGCGATGCTGATCGGGGTGGCCTTGTCGCGTTTCGCTGTCGCGTCGGGGCACGACGGGGGACACTCCGACGCCCATGCCGTGCAGGCGCCTCCCGCTGCGCGGCCGGCGACGGGTCCGAGTCCAGCCACGGAGAGGCCCTATGGACGCTGACAAGCAGGCCGGCGCCAACCCGCGCCCGATCACCGATCTGATACCAGAGTTTGGCAGTGAGTTGATGCGCCTCGTGAAGGGTGAGGCCGATCTGCTTCGTGCCGAGATGAACGATAAAGTCGACCGGCTCGAGACCTCGGCCGGCAGCATGGCTGCTGGCGGCATCTGCCTCCTCGTGGCGCTCTTGATTCTTTTGCAGGCGCTCGTCGTTGCTCTGACCAAGGCCGGCCTCGGCGCCGGCTGGGCCTCCCTCATCGTAGGCGTCATCGTCGGCCTTGTCGGTCTCGGCCTGCTCGGCTATGGCCGCAGCAACATTCCCGCGATGACGCCGCGTCGGTCGGTCGACGAGGTGCAGAGAACGGCCTCGATGGCCAAGGAGAAAGCCCGATGACCGACGCGACCAGAGCAGCGCAGGAGAACGTGGAGCGTGCCCGGGCCGATCTCGGCGAGACGATCGACGCCTTGAAGCGGAAGATGTCGCTAGGCGAGATCGTGAACGAGTTGCAGACGCAGTTCTTCCCAAGCGGCACGGGCGGAGCTTCGGGCGCCATGTCCGGCATGGCCCGCAACTTCTCTCGCCAGGTGCAAGACAATCCGATGGCCTTGGCGCTGATCGGCGCCGGCGTCGCGTGGTTGATGGCCGGCGGCAGCGGTGGAGCAACCCGGCGTTACGGTTCCATTCATACCGGCGGCGCGACGTCGCGCGTGAGCGATGCGGCACATGCAGCCGGCGAGACGGCGAGCGACATGACGCATCGGGCCTCCTCGGCCGCGGGATCGGCGATGTCGTCTGCCTCCGACGCCGTTTCGGGCGCCGGCAGCACAGTATCGGATGCCGCGTCCCGAGTTGCCGACGGCGCCAGTCGCGGGCTGCACGCCGCCGGCGAGACGGCCGCGTCGCTGCAGGACCAGACGATGCGCATGGGCGAGGATATGCTGCAGAGCCACCCGCTGGTGCTCGGCGCCCTCGCCGTCGCAGTCGGCGCCGCGATTGGCGCTGCGTTGCCACGCACCGAGGTCGAGAACCGGCAGATGGGCGAGGCCAGCGACCGTATGAAGGATACGCTCGCCACGAAGCGCGACGAGCTCGTGACGCGCGCCGAGGAGGTCGGATCCAAGGTGCGCGATGCGGCGGCCGGCGAGGTGCAAGCCAGCGGTCTGATGCCCGGCGCGGCCGGCGGCAATGACAAGACCACAGCTGAGAAGGTCGAGAAGGTCGGTCGCGCGGCCGCCCGAGCCGTCCGCGACGAGGTCGGACATGGCTCCGATCCGGGCTCGACGGCGACGACGGACGCCAAATCGCCCAAGAAGCGCTCGCAGAGCAACCCGTAGACTGTTCGTTGGGTAATCAATGCGCGTGTCCGGCGGCGCTTCGCGATTGCCATGGCCGCCGGCTGCACGGGCTCAGATCGTACGGCCCATCTGCAGGAAGCGCTCGGCGCGCTGATTGCGTAGCTCGTCGGGGCTCATGGCATCGAGCTCGCCGAGCGTTTTCCCCAGTGCTGCGCCAACCCGGGAGATGGCTTCGAGCTTGTCCCGGTGAGCTCCGCCGATGGGCTCGGCGATGATCTCGTCGATGACGCCGAGGTCGATGAGATCCTGCGCGGTGATGCGCATGGACGTCGCCGCATCGATGGCTTTGGCCTTGTCCCGCCACAGGATCGTCGCGGCAGCCTCCGGCGAGGCCACCGTGTAGATCGCATGCTCGAGCATGAGAATGCGGTTGGCCGTAGCGATGGCTACGGCACCGCCCGATCCGCCTTCTCCGATGACCACGGTGATGATGGGCACGCCGAGCGATAGGCAGCAGTCGGTAGACCGTGCGATTGCCTCCGCCTGTCCGCGCTCCTCTGCGCCGACGCCAGGATACGCGCCGGCCGTGTCGACCAGCGTGATGACCGCGAGCCCGAAGCGCTCGGCCATCTCCATCAGCCTCACGGCCTTCCGGTAGCCTTCGGGCCTTGCCATCCCGAAGTTGTGGCGGATGCGGCTCTCGGTATCGTGCCCCTTCTCGTGGCCGATGACCATGACGCTGCGCCCGCGGAACGAGCCGATGCCGCCCACGATCGCCGCGTCCTCGGCGTAGTAGCGGTCGCCCGCGAGCGGCGTGAAGCCGTCGATCAGCCCGTTGACGTAGTCGAGGCAGTGCGGACGGTCGGCGTGGCGCGCCACCATCGTCTTCTGCCAGGGATTGAGCTTGGCATAGGTATCCGCCAGCAGCTGCTTCGCCTTCTGCTCGAGCTTGCCGATCTCCTCGGCGATCGAGACATTGGCGTCGTCGCTGGTCAGCGAGCGCAGCTCGGCAACCTTGGCCTCGAGCTCCGCGATCGGCTTCTCGAACTCGATGTAGGTGCGCAGGGGCGACGGCATCGGGCTATCCCTCGGATCTGGACCGACAATCACGAGGCGGGCCCAAGAGTCAAGCTCCCCCGAGCCGCGTTTTGGCCAGGGGATGGTGCTCGTGCACAAGCTGGCGCAGGCGCTCCTCGAGCACGTGCGTGTAGATTTGCGTCGTCGAGATGTCGGCGTGGCCGAGCAGCTGCTGCACGGCCCTGAGGTCGGCTCCACGGTCGAGCAGATGGCTGGCAAAGGCGTGCCGGAGCACGTGCGGCGATACACGCTCCGCGTCGAGCCCGGCCTCCGTGGCGAGCAGCTTCAGCTCTTGTCCGAGCCTTTGCCGGGTCAGATGCCCCTCGGCGCCCCGTGATGGGAACAGATAGCGGGTCCGCAGCATGCGGGCGAGATCGTCGTCCCCTTCGGTTCCGATAGCCAGATAGCGCGCCAGCGCCTCGCGCGCCGGACCGTTGAGCGGCACGATCCGCTCCCGCCCGCCCTTGCCGCGAATGGTGAGCACGCGCTCGTCCGCGGTCAGCACGCTGCGCGGCAGCTCGACCAGCTCGGAGACACGCATGCCCGTCGCATAGAGCACCTCCAGCAACGCTTTGAGGCGGAGCGCCCGAAACCGCTCCCGGCCGACCGCGCCTTCGATGCGCCGTGCGGCCGTCTCGAGAAGCAGGTCCACCTCCGCCACGGACAGCACCTTCGGCAGGGGCCGCTCGCGTCTCGGCCCCGCAAAGCCGGTGGTTGGATCGTCGTCTGTTGCGCCCTCGGCCACTAGAAACCTGAACAGCTGCCGGATCGACGACAGCCGCCGCGCCCGCGATGTCGCAGCCAGACCGGCCTCGGCGATGGCTTTGAGATAAGCCGAGATATCCCGGGCCCGGACGTCCGCGAGCGGCGTGCCGGCCCTATCGAGAAAGCTGGCGAAATCCATGAGATCGCGCCGGTAGGCATCGAGCGTATTCTTGGCCGCGCCCCGCTCCGCCGCCATTGTCTCGAGAAAATCCTCGATCGGATCCCGTCGTCCATGACTTGCTGCGTCTGCCCGCATCGCGTCCTCCGGCTGGCACCGTGCATGTCCGACTCGCGACAGGGCTGTAAAGCCGTCCGCTCGCCCGCGCGGCTGCACGTGGCAATGCCGACAATTGCGGCGGAGCGGGGCGCCGGGCGTAGTATCGCTCAAGACCCCGAGAGGAGGAGCGCGATGATCGACCCCAACAACTACAAGTACCTGAAGTTCGCCCGGCCCAAGGAAGGGCTGCTCGAGGTGATCCTGTCGAATCCCGGCAAGCTCAACTCCGTGACTGTCGACGGCCACGCCGAGCTCGGCCGCGTTTGGGCCGACATCGACCGCGACGAGAGTGTGCAGGTCGTCCTCCTGCGCGGCGACGGCGGCACCTACTCGGCCGGCGGCGACCTGAAGCTCGTCGAGCAGATTGCCGCGAGCTGGGAGACGCGCATGCGCGTCTGGAAGGAGGCCTCCGACGTCGTCTACGGCGTCATCAACTGCGGCAAGCCGACCGTCTGTGCCATGCAGGGTGTCTCGGTCGGTGCCGGCCACGCCGCCGGGCTGCTCTGCGACATCACCGTTGCGGGCCGCAACACACGCATCATCGTCGGGCACACGCGCCTCGGCGTGGCGGCCGGCGACCATGCCGCCATCT
>JBFWQN010000496.1:0-4252 GCA_050249405.1 Hyphomicrobiaceae bacterium
CGCCGCGCTGAGAGCATCACCGATATCGCGCAGCACCGATCCCAGGGACGATTTCTGATCCTCGGCCACTGCGACGGCCTCGCGACGCACGTCGCTCGCCGCGGTGGCTACCTGGCTCTTCATGTCACGGACGGCATCGCCAGACGCGCGCGTGGCCTCGTCGGCTTCACGCTGCAGGCGCTCGGAAGGTGCTTCCCGGCTCGCGCCCGGTTGCGCACTCGAATGGGGAGGCGTCTCTTTCATGGGCGTCTCGACCTCTCCTACTTGATGCTACGACTAGGCCAGTCCGATCACGTTCAGAATGAACAGGACGACGACGGCCAAGCCGACCAGATAGATGATGGTGCTCATTCCTCGCTCGCGAGCTCACTGACCGACTACTCGGGCAAACACGGCCGCGGTGGCGCGCGTTCCTTTCCAGCGGCGCAATTTTCGCGCCGGGACGAGGTCGGTCGTGGGGGACATCGCGAACGTGGCCCCGAGGTGGCGGATCATCCGCCCTCATTCCGCCCACGTTTTTCTCGATGCGCCTGCGTTGCAATCGACCGCCTGGCACTGGAGCACAGCCGATGCGCAACCGAATGTTGATCGCCGTCCTCACCGCCTTGTCGCTCCTCACAGGCAGCGGTCCTGCCGGAGCCGAGCCGATCGAGCTGCTGCGCGATCTCTCCTTCAAGGCGCCGATCTCCGTCGGAGGTGCCGAGGCCTCGGATGGCAAGCCGATCGCACGGGTCGGCACGCCCGGTGCGGAAGGCGAGCCCGTCTGGCGTATCGCGCAATGGAGCACGAAGCGGCCGGATCTCGGACTGCCTCGCAATTCCGGAAACGAGACGTGCTGGCAAAACACCATGAAGGTGATCTGCGTGCCGAGCCGCGCGAGTCGCGGCACAGGTTTCAGCCTCGTCATGAATGCCGACCGCGAGTGGGGCCCGCTTCGCCGGCCGCCCGGCGGAACCAAGTGGCCGCACCTGCTGCTGGCACAAACCATCGATCCGGCAGCGACGCCGCCGCTTTCCAAGGCCCGCTCGCTCGTGTTCGAGACCGACTTCACGATCGAGACCAAGAACGAGACGCGCGGCGTCGGCTACAATCCCAGGCTTCATGCCATGCAGTTGATCGCGACCCTGATCGTGCAGAACCGCGACAAGGCCTCGCCCGGCTTCGGGCAGTACTTGTGGTTCGTCATGCCGCTCTACGACAGCCGCTACGAGTGGCAGAAGCACGGCTCGAAGCTGGATACCGGGCGAAGCAAGTTCCTGTGGATCGTCGAGCAGCGGAAGGTCATGAGCGTCTCGTCGCAGAAAAGCCCGCCGGGCACTCCCATCCGGGTGCGCTTCGATGCGCTGGAGGAGATCAAGTCGGCTTTGTCTGCGGCAGCGGAAAGCGGCAACCTGAAGGATACCGATCTCGCCAAGTATCACGTCACGTCATTCAGCGTCGGCTTCGAATCGACGGGCAAGGGCGTGCTCGGGGCGCGCTTCGGGCGGGTCAGCCTGCGGCAAGGTTGACGAGGCGATCGGTGCGCATCGTGACCGCCGGGGCCTGGGGCTTTGACCCCCGGTTGCCTATCTATTAAAAGAATTCCAAACTCCGGAAGTCGGATTAGCGGCGTCACGTCCGCCAAGCCGTGCCTTCCGGCCGAGACAGGCAAAGCTCGAGGCGATCACCATGTTCATCCAGACCGAGGCGACGCCCAATCCGGCGACCGTCAAATTCATCCCCGGCAGAGACGTGCTGGGCGACGGCGCGGTAGATTTTAGAGACCCATCGGAGGCGGCGGGGTCGCCGTTGGCGCGGCGGCTCTTTGCCATCGACGGCGTGTCGGGGGTCTTCCTCGGCTCCGACTTCATCTCGGTGACCAAGGGCGCCATCGAGTGGCAGCATCTGAAGCCCGCGGTGCTCGGCGCCATCATGGAGCACTTCATGTCGGGTGCGCCGGTGGTGGAGGGCGACGGAGGTGAGGTCGCGGAGAACGAGGATTTTGATCCGGCCGATGCGGAGACAGTGGCAACGATCAAGGAGCTTCTCGAGACGCGCGTGCGGCCCGCGGTTGCCAACGACGGTGGTGATATCGTGTTCCACGGCTTCCGCGAAGGCATCGTTTACCTGCACATGCGGGGCGCCTGCTCCGGGTGCCCGTCCTCCACGGCAACGTTGCAGGGCGGCATCGAGCGGCTATTGCAGCACTTCTGTCCAGAGGTGGCCGAGGTACGCGCCGTGTAAAGTTGCACGCCATTGCCTGAAGAGCTTGCAAGACCCCGCTCGCCCTGAGCGGGGTCTTTCTGCAATATGATGAGGAATATGGCTCGAGGAGACGACACGGCATGGGCACGAGACTTGGCAACGACGTCCTGAAGCAGCTTTTCACCGAGGCGCGCAGCCACAACGCGTGGCAGAAGAAGGACGTGCCGGACAGCCTGCTCGCGGAGATGGTCGACCTGATGAAGATGGGGCCGACGAGCGCCAACTGCTTGCCGGCGCGCATCGTCTTCCTCAAGTCGGACGCGGCCAAGCAGCGCATCGCGCCGTTTCTCTCGGAAGCCAACCGGGCAAAATCGATGTCCGCTCCCGTGTGTGCCATCATCGGGCACGACACGCAGTTCTTCGAGCATCTGCCGCGCCTCTTTCCGCACAATCAGACCGCCCGGACGTGGTTCGAGGGCAAGCCCGAGGTGATCCAGGCGACCGTGATGCGCAATGGCTCGCTCCAGGGAGCCTATCTGATGATGGCCGCCAGGGCCCTCGGGCTCGATGTCGGGCCGATGTCCGGCTTCGACAATGCGGGGGTCGACAAGGAGTTCTTTGCCGACGGGCGGTTCAAGTCGAACTTCGTGTGCAACATCGGCTTTGGCGATCCGGCGGGACTGTTTGCCCGCTCGCCGCGCCTGGCCTTCGACGAGATCGCGCAGGTGCTCTAGAGCACCCCGCGGTTCCGGCATTCGGCGGCTCGGCAGGAAAACGATGCTCGTCCTGGCATTCGACACGTGTCTCGGCTCGCTCTCGGTCGCCGTCGCGCATTGCGAGCGGGGCGAGGCGCGCGTGCTGGCCGAGCATGAGGAGCGGGCCGAGGCTGGCCATGCCGAGCGACTGATCCCGGTCCTGGATCAAACGATGCGGGTGGCCGGCTGCAGGTTTGCCGACCTCTCGCGCATCGTCGTCACCTTGGGGCCTGGCACGTTCACCGGCGTCAGGACGGGCATCGCGGCTGCCCGGGCGTTGCGGCTCGCAACCGGAGTCGAGGTGGCGGGCCTGACCAGTCTCGCCGCCATCGCGGCACGGATCACGGGCGCGGATGGTCCGACATCCGGGCTTGTCGCTGCTCCCACCCTGATCGCGGTCGATGCGCGACGCGGCCGGCTCTACGTGCAACTTTTCGGAGCGGGGCCGCTCGATCCGACGACGGCGCCCGTCGAGCTGACAGCCGAGGAGGCTGCCGATCTCATCACGGTGCCGGGCACGCGCCTCGCGGGCTCCGGTGCGGCCGCCGTCGCAGACATTGCGCACGGACGTGGCATCGTAATCGAAATGGCTGGCTCCGACCTGGAGCCGCGTGCCACCGATCTCGCCCGGCTGGCGCCGCTGCTCGAGCCACTCGGCGCGGTCACGCCAATCTACGTCCGGGCGCCGGATGCCAAGCCACAAACGGCGAAAACGCTCGCGAGGGCCTCATGACCGACAATGACGCGCGCCGGCAATCCAAACCGGCAACAGCCCAGCCCGCAGCGTCGCCAAGGCTCAGCCTGCTGTGGGCGGTGCCGAGCTATGCGCACGAGATCGCGCGGCTGCATACGGTGCTGTTCGAAGCGGGATGGGACGAGGCAGCCGTGCAGCGGCTGCTGGCGCATCCGGGCTCGGTCGCGCTCATCGCGCGGCAGGGGCAACAGGCGGAGATCGGCGGTTTCGCGCTCGCCCAGGTGGCGGCCGACGAGGCCGAGATCCTGACACTCGGCGTGGCCGAGGTTTGGCGGCGACAAGGTGTCGGCTCGGGGCTGGTCGATGGCCTGAAGCGGGCGGCGAGCCGCGCCGGAGCGAGGCGGCTGTTTCTCGAGGTCGGCCAGTCGAACGAGCCTGCGCGGGCACTCTATCGCCGCGCCGGGTTCGAAGAGGCGGGCACCCGCAAGGGGTACTACGCGAGGGCCGGTGCCGCGCCGGAGGATGCAGTCGTGATGCGGTGCGAGCTGGCCACGCCCGCGGCGTGATCAGACGAGACAGAAACGCAGACTACGGGGAGAGATCGAGTGAACCGTGCCAG
>JBFWQN010000497.1:0-4248 GCA_050249405.1 Hyphomicrobiaceae bacterium
GGCGCGTGGAAGCCGAACCCCACCAAGTGGGACAACGGCTACTTCGACATGCTGTTCGGCTACGATTGGGAGTGCCTGAAGAGCCCGGCCGGCGCCTGGCAGTGGCATCCGAAGGATTGCCGTCCGGAGCACATGATCCCGGATGCGCACGATCCCTCGAAGAAGGCCCGCCCGATGATGACCACGGCGGACCTGTCGCTGCGCTTCGATCCGATCTACGAGCCGATCTCGCGCCGCTTCCATCAGAACCCGGCCCAGTTCGCCGATGCCTTCGCTCGCGCCTGGTTCAAGCTCCTCCACCGCGACATGGGCCCGAAGGTGCGCTACCTCGGCCCCGAGGTGCCCAAGGAGGAATTGATCTGGCAGGACCCGGTGCCGGCGGTCGACCACAAGCTGATCGACGGCGCCGACATCGCGGCGCTGAAGTCGAAGGTGCTGGCCTCCGGTCTCTCGACGGCCGAGCTGGTCCGCACGGCCTGGGCGTCGGCGTCCACCTACCGCAACTCCGACAAGCGCGGTGGTGCCAACGGTGCTCGCATCCGCCTCGCGCCGCAGGCGCAGTGGGAGGCGAACCAGCCGGCGGAGCTCGACAAGGTGCTCGGAAAGCTGGAGGCGATCCAGATGGAGTTCAACGCCTCGGCGGCCGGCGGCAAGAAGGTGTCGATGGCCGACCTCATCGTGCTCGCGGGCTCGGCGGCTGTCGAGGATGCCGCCAAGAAGGCCGGGCAGTCAGTGACGGTGCCGTTCACGCCGGGCCGCACCGATGCCTCGGCTGCCCAGACGGACGCAGCCTCGTTCTCGGTGCTCGAGCCGGCGGCCGACGGCTTCCGTAACTACCAGAAGGCCGGGATGAAGGCGCCGGCCGAGGAGCTGCTGCTCGACAAGGCGCAGTTGCTGACGCTCACGGCGCCCGAGATGACGGTCCTGGTCGGTGGTCTGCGTGCCCTCGGCGCGACGGTCGGCGGCTCGCACGGCGTCCTCACCAAGCGTCCGGGCCAATTGACGGGCGACTTCTTCGTCAACCTGCTCGACATGACGACGAAGTGGGAGCCAGCCAGCGACGGCACCTATGTGGGCCGCGATCGCAAGACGGGCGCCGAGAGGTGGACTGCAACGCGCGCCGACCTCGTGTTCGGCTCGAACTCGCAGCTCCGCGCCCTGGCCGAGGTCTATGCCCAGGACGACGCGCAGAAAAAGCTGGTCGACGACTTCGTGGCGGCCTGGACGAAGGTGATGAGCCTCGACCGCTTCGACCTCGCGGCCTGATAGCGCTCAAGCGCTGGGCATGAATAGGACGGGCGGCGCCTCACCCGGAGGCGCCGCCCGTTCTTTTTTTCTGGGAGCAGGTCGGCTCCCCACGTCGATCGATCGGCCATTCGTGTTGTCGCGTGCTCGCCACACTGCGGGAGGTAATCGTCTGTATCGGTCGCGTTGGTTTCAATTCCAGGTTTCTACTCGGGTCGTTTTGCAATTAGATTTTCCAAAAATGCAGTTGGCGACGATTCGGTCGACGGACGTGGAGGATGCCATGCGATGGGCAGCAATTCTCGGTCGCGAGCGGCGGTTGGCGGCTGTCGTCGCCGCGACGGCGCTGGCTGCGAGCCTCGCCGAGCCGGTGGCCGCTGGCGGCTTCTCCGTGCGCGAGCAGTCGGCAGAGTACCAAGGCTCGTCGTTCGCGGGCAACGGGGCTGCCGGCGGCGGCCTGTCGGGCATGTTCTGGAATCCGGCGGTCGCGGCTTACGCGCCCGCGGGCTTCTACTCGGAATCCCATTACTCCGCCGTGTTCGGCCGCGTCGAGATCACGGGCGACAGCTTCATCAATGGCGTCAACCTGGGTCTGCCGCGCGATAGCGGCGACATCGCCAAGGATGCCGTCGTGCCGGCCTCCTACATGAGCTGGCGCATCAATCCGCAACTCGTCGCCGCGATCAGCGTCAACTCGCCGTTCGGCCTCACGACGGAGCCGTCAAACCGCTTCTGGGCGGGGCAGACCTTCGCGCGCACCTCGGAGATCAAGACCTACAACTTCTCGCCGACGCTGGCCTACAAGCTCACGCCCGGCCTCGCGGTGGCGGTCGGCCTCCAGATCGAGCACATCGAAGGTCGGCTCAAGGCGGCGGCCGGCAATACGCCGGGCGGCACGGCCGAGTTCAACAACGTGGTTCGGGGGGACGATACGGCCTTCGGAGTCACGGCCGGCATCAATTGGATGCCGTCCGCGCACACGTCGATCGGTCTCGGCTACCGCTCCTCGATCGACCATACGCTGGAGGGGACCGTCACGGTTCCCGGGGCCGTCGCGGGCGTGTTCGGCGCCGCCGCCCCACTTCTCGACAGGGGCGCCGCCATCAAGGGCGGGATCACCCTGCCGGAGATCGTCACGGCTAGCCTGCGGCACGGGCTTACCGATCGCTTTGCCGTGCTCGGCACCGTCGAGTGGAGCCATTGGAGCCGCCTCGAGAAGTTCGACGTGATCTGCGCCAACAACGCAACCGGAAATCCGGCCTTCTGCCCGCTTGGCAACGGACAACTCGTCAGCTCGCTTCCGCTCGGATGGCACGACGGCTGGTTCTTCGCGCTCGGTGGCGAGTATCGCTACACTGAGAGGCTCATGCTCAGGGCCGGTGGCGCTTACGAGATATCCCCGGTGCAGAGCGCCGACGAGCGATCGCAGCGTGTTCCCGATGTCGACCGTGTGTGGGCGAGCCTCGGCGCCACATACAAGTGGAACGACCAGATCAGCTTCGACATCGGCTACAGCCACATCTTTGGGCTCGACGGCGACATCGATCGCACGACGCGTCTCGGCGCTTTCACCGAGCGCTTCATCGGCTCGGTCGACTCGCAGGTGGATATCGTCTCCGCGAGCTTGAAGGTGAAGCTTGGCGGCGCCGAGCCGGCGCCAGAGAGCTTGAAGTAGCCGGACATTGCGGACGCCATGGCCGAGGGGCCGCCGGTCATCTGGCGGCCCCTCGGCCATTGTCATGTCCCCGCTTGACCTCGCGGCGGCCGGCTGCGACCTGTTGTGACGGCTCTGGCTACAGCAAAAAGTGGAGGACACGCATGGATCTCGGCATCGCCGGTCGTACGGCCATCGTCTGCGCAGCGTCGAAAGGGCTCGGTCGCGCCTGCGCCATGCAGCTCGCCAAGGAAGGCGTGAACGTCGTCATCTCGGCACGGACAAAGGCCGATATCGAGGCGACGGCCGACCAGATCCGCAAGGTCGCCAACGTCAAGGTCGAGGCCATCGCCTGCGACGTGACCACGGACGACGGCCGCGCCATGATCCTCAAGGCGTGCCCGGCGCCTGACATCGTCATCAACAATGCCGGCGGCCCGCCTCCCGGCGACTTCAAGGATTTCTCGCTCGACGATTGGCGCAAGGCCGTCGAGTGGAACATGATCACGCCCATCGCCATGATCAAGGCGACGGTCTACGGCATGATGGACCGCAAGTGGGGCCGCATCCTCAACATCACCAGCCAGTCGGTGAAAGCGCCGATCGCGTCGCTCGAGCTGTCGAACGGCGCCCGCTCGGGCTTGACGGGGGCCATCGCGGTGATCGCGCGCCGGGCCGTCGCCCACAACGTCACCATCAACAACATCCTGCCGGGTCCCTTCGAGACCGACCGCCTCACGGGCTCGAGCCGGCGGATGGCGGAGCTGCAGGGCAAGTCGTTCGAGGAGGTGCACAAGTCGCGCAAATCCGGCGTGCCGGCCGGTCGTTTCGGTCAGCCCGAGGAGTTCGGCGCGGCCGCCGCCTTCATGTGCTCGGCGCATGCCGGTTTCATCACCGGCCAGAACCTGCTGCTCGACGGCGGCATTTTCCCGGGCGCGCTGTAGGCTTCAACGCGAAGGGCAGCGCGAGCGAAGGGGCGAGCCTCTGCGTAGAGGAGAGCCTCGTCGGTCGTGCCCTGGACGCTGCACGAGCGGTCGGCGGCTCCTCGGCGACCAACAGGAAGGCAGTTGCAAGCGAAGGTGCACTCCCGTAAATGGGGGCACTACGCTTGCTCCTCATGCCGTCCGCAAGGATGGCTCCGGCCGCAAGCAGGCCCGTCCGGCTCCGCGCCGGCCGGGGCTCCAAGACGGTTAGAGCATTTTCCGATCTTGCGGAATCTTGGGGATTCCCGAACCGGGCGAACAGTGATTCATGCTGTGGGCTGGCGAAGGAGGCCAGCCGCCATGGCAGAGCCGCTCTCGGAAGACCTTCGCAAACGCCTGATCGCCGCGGTCGAGGACGGAGCGTCC
>JBFWQN010000498.1:0-4246 GCA_050249405.1 Hyphomicrobiaceae bacterium
GTCGGTTCGTAGCGTGGCGTAGGTGGCAAAAAGGATGCCCTGCTCCAGGCGGATGGGTGTGCCCTGTCGGAAGCGGGCGAGCGGCGTCACCAGCAGCCGCTCCATGCCGAGGGCCGACCAGTCGCGCTGGGCATCCTCGATCAGCTTGTCGGACTTGGAGATCCAGACAACCCGTCGTCGGCCCTTCAGCCAGTTGTCGAGCAGGATGCCGGCGACCTGGCGGCCTTTGCCGGCGCCGGTGCCGTCGCCCAGCATCCAGCCGCGCCGGAAACGCACGGCGTTCTCGGCATCGTCGGGCGCGGCCGAGACGATGTCGAAGGTCTCGTCCACCACCCACGATCCCGCGATATGGCCGGCATGGGCCTCGCCGGCATAGATGACGCTCTCGAGCTGGGCATCGGACAGCAGGCCGTCGGTGATGACATTGGCCGGCAGGTGCGGCTGATAGCAGGGTTTGGGTGGAGCGACGGACGCCATCGCCGCCGACTGCACAAGTCGCGTCGGATGCGGCCGCGCGCCGGCGATTCGGATCGACTGAAGGTCGTACCCTTCATACAGCGCTTCGGTGAGGCTGCCGCCCTCGGCCGGCTTCCAGTCGACGGTCTCGTACGCGAGTTCGGCGCCCGCTCGTTCGAGCGAACTGCCCGCAATGGCGAGCGGCTGTCGTGCGGGCCTGCGGCTCGGCCTGACCGCGACGGGATGGACGGGTGCCGGAAGCGCTGCCGCGCCGTCAACAGGCAAGCGCGATGGAACGCAGGTGGTCACCCACTCAAGCAGCGTGGCAGCGTCCGGCGCCATGCCTGGGGATGTCGGAAACGATCTCAGATCATCGGCGGGCACACGATCGATGACCGTCAGCCGAGTCTCGGCCGTCGTGCCGTGTCGAGCATAGACCCGACCATCAATGGCGGCGGAAAAGACGACACGGCCGCGTTCCTGGAGGCGGGCAAAGGCCTCGCGCCACGACGGGTGGTCGGGCGAGAGACTGGCGCCGGTGATCGCGACCAACCGTCCGCCCTCGGCGACGCGGGCAAGTGCGGAGGCCACATGTCGCAGGGCGGCGTCGGCAACGGCGCCGTCGACATGCGCCGCGGCCGAGAACGGCGGGTTCATCAGTACGACGCTCGGGCGCACGGCATCGTCGAGATGGTCGTGGATGTGAGCGGCGTCGTGGCGAGTCGTCGCAGCACTGGGAAAGAGCTGCCCAAGCAAGGCTGCGCGGGTTTCCGCCAGCTCGTTCAGGACCAGCCCGCTGCTGGCGAGCTCGGCGAAGATGGCGAGCAGGCCCGTGCCAGCCGAAGGCTCGAGCACGAGATCGGCCGGGGTGATCGCAGCCGCGCTGGCGGCGACAAACCCGAGCGCGAGCGGCGTCGAGAATTGCTGCAGCGCCTGACTCTCTTCGGAGCGTCGCGTATGGGTGGGAAGAAGCGCCGCGATCTTGCTGAGCATGGACAGTTCAGCAGCCGGCGACCCAGCCCGCGCCCGAACGACAGGGCCGAACTTGCGCATGAACAGCACGGTCGCTGCCTCGCAGGCATCGTAGGCGGTCTTCCAGTCCCAGGCGCCGGCTGCATCGGAGCGGCCGAAGGCCTGCTCCATGGCGGCACGCAGGACGACGGCATCGATGCGGCCACCACGTTCAAGGTGAGGGAGGATAAGGTGCGCGGCCGCGGCAATAGCGGCGGACGCATCGTCAGAAGAGACGGCAACCGGACGCTGCGGCGCGGCCGCGGAGGCAGAAACATTTGACATGGAGGAGACCTCGGGAGAGCGGGAACGGCCCGAACCACGAGGCGCTCTCTCTGGGACCCCGTCGGCTCAAACCCGTCCCGGCCGCCCTCTCCCTCTCTCTCCCTTTCCCTTTGCGCATCGGACGTGAGGAACCTCTCAAAGGAAAAAGCCCGGCACGGCGACCGGGCTTATCCAACGATTGGCGGCGAAAACGTGGGGCGGCCGAAGCCAACCCGCGGGACGTCGTTATTCGGCGGCGATGGGGTTCGGCTCCGATCCGTCCGTCGCGGCATCCTGCCCTTCGCAGTCAGCTAGAAAGGCCGGGAGTGCCTCGACCGTGTCGATCGGCGTGTCCGACACGTCCCCGCTGTCGGCGAGCCGCAGCGGTTCGGGCAGCCAGCCCGTGCCGTCGAGCAGCCGCTCGGCCTCCTTCGCCATCTCGGCCTTCTTGAGATGGTCGATGAGCTGCGCCGCGGGCTCGCCCTTCGCCTCCCGCACCGCTTCGAGGATCCGGGGCTTGGTGACGCGGCCAAGGTAGTTGTCGACCGTGGGCCGCCAGCCGGCTTCCACCATGTCGAGGCCGACGGCGCGGGCGAGCCGGTCGGCCTGGGCGATACGGTGCTGGACGCCGTGCACTGAGACACCCGGCCCGCCGTAGCGATCACCCTTCTCGTAGAGAGCATTCACTCCGAACGAGACGCAGTGCGCGAGCAACGCTGCCCGGCGGGTATCGTCGAGGGTCGCGAGCCAGTCCCAAAGCGCGTCGTCGTCCTTGGGCAGCTCGGCCTTCCACGCCTCGTGCCGCTCGGTGACCGCTTTGGCGGAGGGACTGTCCTTCAGGTCGGCCGCCTGGACGGGGAAGAACACATGCCTCACCGAGGCTTCCAGGCATGCGCCTGAGGCGCTGTGCTGGAAGGTGTCGAGGCAGAGCTTGTACAACAGCGCCATCAGGGCGACCTGTGGGTTGCTCGCCACCGCGTCCCGCAGTGCCAAGGTGCGGTGTGCCGTCAGTTCGCTGACCAGCCGCTCCGCCAGCGGCTTGATGGCGTCGTCACCGTCGTCGTCGTCATCCGGCTCGCCGTCGCCGATGGTGATGACGGTGCGCTGCACATCAGAGGCGGCAGGTGCCGTCCCGTCGGCGTTACGGGCCTCGCCTTCCGCCGGCCCTTCGCCGCCGACTGGCATTGACGGCTCGTCCTCCGGCCGGACATAGCCTCGATCAACATCCAGATGTCCGTCAGCGTCGATGCTAACGAACACACCAGCGCGCGCGATCTCGGTCGGCTCATAACGCACCGGCCGATTCTCGAAGGCTGCGAGCGCCGCCTCGATCTCGCCCAAGCGGGCATCGACCTCGTCCGGCAGCTCGTCGGCGCCTTCGTTTTCGCCTTCGAGCTTAGCGTACTCGGCGGTCGGCGCATCGAACGTCGCCTGCTCGGCCGGAGTGAGCTCGAGCGTCACGCCGTCAAGTTGCCGAAGACGGCTCATGTGGCCATAACGGAAATCGACGGCGACCTCGATCCATTTCCAACCTTCGGCGGCGACCTTCTCGGCCGCCGCGGCCAACCTCTCGGTCGCCAACCGGTCGAGCAAGACGACGTTCTCAAACCAGCCGCCGCTGTCGTCCTCGAACAGGTCGCGCAGGATCACGCCGCCAGCGGCTTCGTAGGCCTCGGCACCGACGAACCGCGCCCGCCGGTCCGAGCCGCGGACGGCACTCTCGGTGAGCTGGCGCCGGATCAGGTACGGCTCCTTGTCGTAGGATTGCTGAAGCGCGCCCCAGACCTGCTCCTGACGGGCATGATCGGTTGTGACGGTGAAGGCCATGAGTTGCTCCAGGGTCATGCCGTCCTCGGCATAGATGTCGAGGAGCTTCTCGGACACCGCTGCCAGGCGCAGCCGCTGCCTGACCACAGCGGGCGCGACGAAGAACCGGGCGGCGATCTCCTCCTCGCCGGCGCCCTGGTCGAGCAACGTCTTGAAGGCACGAAACTGATCCAGCGGATGCAGGGGGACACGCTGGACATTCTCCGCCAGCGAATCCTCTTCCGCCGACACCTCGACGCCAGGATCGCGCACGATGCAGGGGATGAGCGCCGTCTTCGACAGGCGCTTCTGCCTGACCAGGCGTTCGAGGGCCCGGTAGCGACGGCCGCCGGCCGGGATCTCGAACTGGCCGGTCTCGGCGCCTTCGGCGTCGACGACCGGCCGGACGTTGAGGCTCTGCAGGAGCCCGCGCCGGGCGATGTCCTCGGCCAGGTCCTCGACCGAGACGCCCGCCTTCAGGCGCCGGACGTTCGACTGGCTGAGCACCAGCTTGTTGAGGGGGATGTCGCGCGAGGCGCTGAGGATGATCTTCTGAACGGCCTTTGCCATGAGGGATACTCCACGACGGACGGCCGAAAGACTCTCTCTCGACCTTCAATCCGTCACGGAAGCCAGCGCAGCCCTCTCGCTCTGGTAACGCCCAAGCTCGGGCGACATAAGCCACACTTGCCGAGGCAGTAGAGGAATT
>JBFWQN010000499.1:0-1445 GCA_050249405.1 Hyphomicrobiaceae bacterium
AGCTCGTCATCACGGTGGAGCGCATACGCGCCCTCGACAGTATCGTTCCCGTCGGCCAGGCCGTTTTCTTTGCGCAGGTCACCATCGACGGCGAGGTGTTCTAGACCGAGCGTATCCGGCGCGCCGACGACGTCCGTCCGAACTGGGTGATCCGCAAGCACATCGCGCTGGGTGGCGTCTATACGGTGAAGCTCGAGATCCTGGACAAGGACGTGCTGTCCAAGAGCGATCTCGTCGACATCAACCGGCTCGACAACAAGCGCGACCTCGACTTCCAGGTGAGGACCCGTCCGTGCGAGGTGATCGGATTCGCGCAGCCCTACGACTGCTCGCGGAGCGGCGCCGTCATCACGAGAGGCGGCCGCGAGCGCAAGGCGGCCGAGGTCACGTTCCGGGTCGACACCACGCGGCGCTGAGGCCGGCCGCGGTCCCGGCTGTGCCGGGACACGCCGACGTCCGCATTACGGCCGAATTTCTCCGCAATCGAAAGTTAATATCCTCTGAGCGTTGACAATGGGGCGCGCCCGCACGAACCGGTTGCCCGCGATGGGGCGCGGCGTCGACGACACGGCAACGTCGGCAACCGTTGGAGATCGAGCATGTGTCGCGTTGGGGTTGAGGGGCGGTCTTTGAAAGCCGCGCTGTGGACGGTGGCTGTCGTTGCGGTTTCGGCCGGTGCGGCCCTACCGGCCGTCGCCGAGGAGGTTATCGTCACGATCGAGCGGGTGCGAGCCCTGGACAAGATCGATCTGCCGACAGCTGGACAGGCCGACTTCTATGCGCAGGTTACGATCGACGGCAAGACCATCAAGTCGAAGTTCATCCGCCGTCATGACGACATCCAGCCCGGCTGGGTAATGGCGGTGCCGGTCGGCCGCGGAAAGTTTCCGGTGAAGCTCGAGATCCTTGATCACAACGTGCTCAAGAAGGATACGCTGGTCGATATCAACAGGCTGCCGAGCAAGCGCGATCTCGATTTCGAGGTCGATACGCGTAGCTGCACCGTCTCGGGCTTCGCCCAGCCTTACAAATGTCGCCAGGTGATCACGCGGGGCGGTGACGAGCAACGTCGCGCCGAGATCGATTTCACGGTCGACGTGCGGCGCTGATCCGCAAGGTGATGCCACGAATGAAAACGGGGAGCCTTGCGGGCTCCCCGTTTTCGCTTGTCGAGCGTTTGCCGGCTCAGGGCGCGGCTTGCTCGAGGGTGCCGAAGACGCCATCCGAGCGGGGGGCGCTCTCCTGGATGCCGTCGAACACGGAGGAGCGCGGGGCCGTGTCGCGGAGCGCGTCGAAGGCGGAGCGCGGTGCCGAGGCCCGGATGTCGCTGAACACGTCGCCGCGCGGCGCGCTGTCGGCGAGGTTGTCGAAGGCGGTGCGGGCGGAAGCCTGGCCGGCGAGAAGGCCGAGGGCGAGAAGGGCGGCGAAAGCGGTCTTCATGGCAT
>JBFWQN010000499.1:1545-4236 GCA_050249405.1 Hyphomicrobiaceae bacterium
CGGATGTCGCTGAACACGTCGCCGCGCGGCGCGCTGTCGGCGAGGTTGTCGAAGGCGGTGCGGGCGGAAGCCTGGCCGGCGAGAAGGCCGAGGGCGAGAAGGGCGGCGAAAGCGGTCTTCATGGCATGATCTCCTGGGGTGCGGCGCGAAGGTTCAAATTCGAATTGGTCGATACGGGCCGGGGTGACTGCGTTTCGCTACCGGTCTGTATCTTTTCTTGAAGCCTGTATGCGCTCTGCCGCGCGGTATCGCAAATCACCTCGCGTCACGAACGAGTGAGACAGTTGCGAAGGATTTCGTGATCTTGGTGCTCGGCGCGGCAATGGCTGGCGGCAGCACAGCTTGTGCTGGGCCCATCCACGCTGCATATTCGCTACAGATCGGTACGAATGAGGTTGCGATGCTGCGGCGCACCAAGCGCGACGACCTGATCGAGGCGGCCATCCGCCTTTTCAACCAGCACGGCTATCGCGCCACCGGCGTCGACCGGCTGATGGAGGAGACGGGCATCGCGAAGACGACGCTCTATCGGTACTTCGGCTCCAAGGAGGAGCTGATCGTGGCCGCGCTCTGCCGGGTCGACGAGGCATCGCGCGACGAGATGCGAGCGTTCGTCGAGGCGGCCTCGCACGATCCGCGGGCGCGGCTCCTGGCGACGTTCGGCCAGCTCGACATCTGGCTGAGGGCCGACGACTTCAGGGGGTGCCCGTTCGTCGCGGCCGCCGGGGAGTTCGGTGATCCGACCGACCCCGTGTTCCAGCAGGTGCGGCTGCACAAGCGGCTCTACCTCGCCTATATCGAGGAGCTCGTCCGCGCGGCGGGATTGCCGGATGCCAAGCGCCTCGCCCGGCAGATCGTCATGCTGCACGAGGGCGCGGTCGCCTATGCGCAGATACTTGGACCCGACGGCGCGGCAGAGGACGCGCGCAAGGCCGCGGAGCGCCTGATCGCGCCATAGGCGCCGCCAGCCGCGAGTGCGCCGCACGCGGAAGCGTTTCGCTCTCTGTTCACTTTGGCGCGAGAACGATCTGGAGCGGCACCGCTTTCAGCGTTTCAATCCCGTCAACCCAATGGAGATCGCACATGCGCTCGAGCCTTCTCAGCCTCGCTGCCGCGGTTGCCGTGTCGGCGGCCATCATGCCTGTCGTTGCGGACGCCGCCGGCGGTCGCCCTGCCCGGAGCCGGGAGGCCGCTCCGGCCGCGTCGGAGGCAGGCCAGCCGAAGGATGCGGCTGGCACGCAGTCCGCGCCACAAGCTGCCGGAGACCGCTACTCGCAACCGACCAGTCTCGAGGACTGCATGGCCTACTGGGACAGCTCGTCCCACATGACGCGCGCGGAATGGCGCGCGACCTGCAAGCGCTCCATCGACGCCATCCGCGCGACGGCGAAGTCCGGCAACGCCCGCTTCTGAACGGACGCACCGGCAGGTCGGCCCGCCTCGTCCTCAGACCGCCAGCGCCTCAGGCTCGAGCAGCAGCGCCGAATCACCGCCCGTGACGATGGCGTCCTTGAGCGCTGGCGCGGCCACGGCGAGATTCTCGGCGAAGAAGCGTGCGAGGGCCACGCGCGGGGAGATGCTGGCCCCCGTACCCTCGCCCGGCACCGCGAGCGCTCCCCGCGCCAGGTAGATGCCACCCGCCGTCAGTCCGAAAAGACGCAGGTACGGCTGCGCGCCTGCGAGGGCAGCGTCCGGGCTCTTCGCTAGTGCCGCACCCATCCAGCGCGAGGCCTCCGCGAGCGCCGTGACGGCATCGGTCAGTCGCTCGCCCATGCGGCCGAGCTCGGGCCGGTTCGAGGCGCGCACCTCCTCCGCGGCACGCCAGAGCTCGCCGATGTAGGCCTCGACGACCTTGCCGCCCTCGAGCGGCAGCTTGCGCGTCAGCAGGTCGATCGCCTGGATGCCATTGGTGCCTTCGTAGATCGGGAGGATGCGCGCGTCGCGATAATGCTGGGCGGCGCCGGTCTCCTCGATGAAGCCCATGCCGCCGTGCACCTGCACGCCGATCGAGGCGACCTCGACGCCGATGTCGGTCGAGAAAGCCTTGGCGACGGGCGTGAGCAATGCCGCCCGGTCGGCAGCGGCCTTGCGCGCCGCGGCATCGGTGCTGCGGTGCGCGATGTCGAGCTCGCGCGCCGTGACCAGGCAGATGGTGCGTGCCGCCTGGGTCAGGGCCTTCATGGTCATCAGGTTGCGGCGGACGTCGGCGTGCTCGATGATCGGGCTCATCTCCGCGCCTTTCCCGCGCGATGATCGCCCCTGCCTTCTGTCCTGCGCGTAGGCGATGGCCCGCTGCGTCGCCCGCTCGGCAACGGCCACGCCCTGCACGCCGACTGCGAGGCGGGCCGCATTCATCATGATGAACATGACGGCGAGGCCACGGTTCTCCTCGCCGACGAGATAGCCGACGGCGCCTTCGCCACTCTCGCCGTATTTCATCACGCAGGTGGGCGAGGCATGGATGCCGAGCTTGTGCTCGAGGCTGGCGCAGATCACGTCGTTGCGCGCGCCGAGCGTGCCGTCCTTGCCCACCATCACCTTCGGCACGAGGAACAGCGAGATGCCCCGTGTTCCGGGAGGCGCGTCGGGCAGGCGCGCGAGCACCAAGTGGACGATGTTCTCGGTGAGCTCGTGATCGCCATAGGTGATGAAGATCTTGGTGCCCGTGATGCGATAGGTGCCGTCCCCCTG
>JBFWQN010000500.1:0-4225 GCA_050249405.1 Hyphomicrobiaceae bacterium
TGGCAGCCGATCGACCGGGGGCCGAGCCTCGTGCTCTATTCTGATAAGGCGCGCTACCGAAAGGGCGACCTCCTGGGTCTTGTCGTCCGCCCGTCGTCGGATTGTCATCTCACTCTCGTCAGCATCGATCAGCGAGGCCGTGGCACCGTCATTTTCCCGAGCGATTTCGAGACGAGCACGCTGCTGACGGCCGGCCAGGAGCTGCGGCTGCCGGGCGCCGGCGCGCCCTACTCCTTCCGCCTCGCCGAGGTCGGTCGCGAGCGGTTCGTGGCGCTGTGCAACGAGGCTGGCTCGACGACCGACGGCATCCGCCACGATTTCGAGCGCCAGCGCTTCACGGACCTGGGCAACTACGCCACCCATCTTGCCCAGCACGCGACCCTCGATGGGAGCCGCAAGGACGCGGCGCCGAAACCCGTCGAGACGCGTCAGCGCGGACGTCGGCGGCCACGCGCGGAGACGGTCCCCGACATCGCGATCCGGCCCGAGCAGATCGCACGGACATCGATCACCATCGTGATCGAGCCTGCGGCGGGGGCTACGCCCTGAGCGGCTAGGCCGCGAGCACCCTCCGCCAGAACGCCAGCATATCGGCTCGGAAAATCTCGGCATCGCCTGGATTGCTGCCGAGCTTCGCACCCTTTCGCCCGTACCCCGCCTTGATCGAGTAGACCATCACGTCGCGGTCGACGAGCGCCGGATCGGGTGTCTCGCTCAGAGGATGCAGGAACGCGCCGTCGTCGGCCAGATAGGTGGTCGGCGCATGCGGCGAGACCGACGCTTCAGCAATGTCGATGACCGGCGTGCCACGGTCGAAGCTGTGATGCGCACCCGAGACGATCCGCATCGAGGCCTTGCCCCCGGCAAGCCGGATCGCCTGGCAATGGCCTTGCACCTGCATCGGCGAGCACCACTCGTCGCGGTCGCCCATGAGCACCCGGATCTCGGCATCGCCCACGCGCGGATCGAGGAATTGGTGGCCACTCCACGGATAGGCCCCGAGCACGGCGATGGGGCCTTTTCCCGCGCCGATTACAGTGTCTGCGAAGCGCCGGGTCGCAGCTGTGAGAACGGCCGCGCCGCCGCGGCTGTGGCCCTGCGTGCCGATGCGCTGCGCGTCGATTTCCGGAAGCGCCGAGACCACCTTCCAGGCCGCAAGCACGTCGTAGGCGCTCGCGGCGAACGAGAATTGCGTCTGCTTGGCGACGGTCGAGGTGACGCCCCGCGCGCCGAAGCTGTCGAGCACGAAGGCCGCCATGCCGGCGTCGGTCAGCGTCGCCGCATGCGTCAGGTTGGCCGCCGTGACCCCGAGGCTGCCTGGAATGATCATGACGCAGGGCAGCCCCGCACTGGATGGCGCCCCCCGCGGCAGGAAGAGCTTGCCGTCCACCACGACGCGAGGCATCTCGCCGGGTCGGCCGATGGCCTGATGATAGTTCAAGGGCGAGGCCGACGGCACATCCAGGTTGCGTCCGACGATGCCGTTCGCCAGGGTCACCGTGCGGTCGCGGAAACGCTTGGGCTCGTTCGCCGTTGTCTTGCTGGCTGCGGTCATGAGGGACGCTCCTTCTCGATGGCGGAAGCGTCCGACGCCGAAGCGAAGGCCGTCAAGCAGGTTCGTCGCCGGACCGATCGTCGAGGGGCATGAGCGCCGGGTGCACCCTCAGTCCCACATCTTCGACAGGAACGGGCCGAGCACGTCCGAGTAGTCGTCGGTCCAGGCCCGCAGTCCTTTCGCCTCGAGGTCCTTGACGCCCTTTTGGCCTTGGAACGGGGCCAGGGCTTCTGCGGACTTGGCAAAGACGGCGACGGTCGACGAGGTCTGTCCATAGCTGCCGTCGGCATCGTCGTCGGTGATCAGCAGCCCATGCGCGCCCGGAACGAGTTGCACCGTGGCGCCGAGCACGGAATCGAGGTCGAGATAGCGGTTCGATATGTGCAGCACCGCGATACCCTTGGGGCCGGTCTTGGCGAGATAGATGCGCAGGGCCTCTGCCGTCATCAGGTGGATCGGCACGGCGTCCGACGTGAACGCATCCACGATGATGAGATCGAATGCGCCGTCCGGCTCGCGGCCGAGTGTCAGGCGCGCGTCCCCGATCACGATGTCCGGCGGCTTCGGCTGGCACGTGTCGAGATAGGTGAAGTTGTCGGTGTTGCTCGAGATCGAGACCATCAGCGGGTCGATCTCGAAGAACCGCCAGCGCTCCGCGGGCGCCGCGAGGCAGGCGAGCGATCCGGAGCCGAGCCCGATCACGCCGAAACGGCCGCTGCCGCCCTTGCTGGTCACGTTCTCGCGGACGGTCTTGATGGAGCGCGCCATCGGACTGTCGGGATAATAGTACGTGCCGGGAGTGGGGTCGGGAGCGGCTGCGCCGAGCTCGTCACGCATCTTCTGGGCGCCGTGCAGCGTCGTGCCGTGCGTCAGGATATTGTATTGGCCCGACGGGTAGACGCGGTAGACCCCGAAGTAGCTGCGTTGCGCGTCCGACCGCCGGACGCCCGACGGCAGCAGAACGATCACCGCGCACATGCCCAGCGCCGCGACGAGCTGCCGGCTCGGGTGCCGCCACATCGCGACCATGACCACCGAGAACAGTGCCGCGAGAACCGCCGTCTTGCCCCACTCGATCGCCGCGAGCCGCAGCCGGCCGTAGAGATCGACCAGCCCGTTGAGCCACCAGGCCGAGGCTGGCACGTCGAGGTCCGGCGGCGCTGCGAGCCCCTGCAACAACCGCGGCACCCAGATCACGGCGAGAATCGTCGCGGCAATCACCAGCCACAGCGCGAGCAGATCGTCGCGTCGCTGCCGCCCGAAACCGATATCGAGGGCCCGAGGCCGGCAGGCGACCGACAGCGCGAGCAGGATCGGGTACTCGTAGACCTGCGAGAACAGCCGTGGCGCGACCAGCGCGGCGAAAAGACCGCCGAGCACGCCCCCGAGCGACATGAACAGATAGAACTCGGTGAGTCGTCCTGCCGCCGGCCGCGTCTCGTAGAGCGTCCGGTGCGCCACCATCGTCGCCGCGAAAAACACGGCCGTGCCCGTGCAGGCCGTGACGAGCCATCCCTCGTGCTCGGTCTGGGACAGCGCGAGAAGGGCGAGAATCAAGGCTGCGATGTGGACCGCGCGCATGCCCGCCATCGACGACGCGCGCAACACGAGCCGGGTCCCGATCATGAAGGCCAGCGCGGCAATGGCGGCGGCGGCCAGTTGCCCACGCATGCCAACCTCGAGGCCGAGCAGCCGCCCGCCGATGAACGGCCAGAACGCCGCCGTGCCCATCGCGACCACCAGCGCCGCCGGGACGAGCGCGATCGGTCGGTCGCGGAACACGAGAACGAAGGTCAGCAGATAGAGGGCCAGAGGCAGCACCCACAGCAGCGGCGCCGAGGCCACGTCCATCGTGATGTGCGTCGTGAAGGCCGTGAGCAGCGCCGACGGCACGAACGCGAGCCCGATCCAACCGAGCCGCCGGCCGAGCGACGGCGCTACCGCAGCCTCGGCCCGCACCGCCTTCTCGACGGACGTCTCGGACGGGCGCCAGATGGTGAGCAGCGTCAAGGCGACCAGCGCGACCAGCGTGACGAAGCCGGCCGACCAGAAACGCGACAGGGCGGTGACGCCGAACGCCGGCTCGAGCACGAAAGGATAGGCCAGCAGCGCGATGAGGCTGCCGAGATTGCTCGCTGCGTAGAGAAAGTAGGGATCTCGGGCATGCGGATGGCCGGTCGTCGCGAACCAGGCCTGCAGCAGTGGCGCATTGGCCGAGACGGCGAGGAATGGCAGACCGACGCCGGCGGCGAACAGGGTGAGCTGCCAGCCGGCGGGATCGCCCGGCGGCGGCTCCCCGAAGCCTTCGGGAATGCCGATCGGCAGAGCCAACAGGGCCGCAAGGCTCAAGGCGACGTGCAGCAGACCGCCGAGCCACGGCCGCATCAGCCGGTTGAGGACATGCGCGTAGCAGTAGCCGGCCAGCAGCGTGCCCTGAAAGAACACCATTGCCACGGCCCACACCGACGGCGAGCCGCCGAGCACGGGCAGCACCATCTTGGCGAACATGGGCTGCACGGAGAACAGGAGCAGCGCCGACAGAAAAGTCGTCGCGACGAAGATGGCGAGCGTCGAGCCCCCCGCCGCGACTGCAGTCCCGGCGGGCCCGACCTCTGTCGCAGCGCCTCGGCCCTCGCCCCGACCGGGGTCCGCCTGTTCTTGCATGTGACG
>JBFWQN010000501.1:0-4219 GCA_050249405.1 Hyphomicrobiaceae bacterium
CTCGTCGCCTGCCTTGCACACGGCGCACTGCTGGCAGCCGATCCACGGGAAGACGACACGGCGATCACCGACGGAGGCCTCACCCGCGGGTACGTCCTCGCCCACCGCCGCGACCTCGCCGACGATCTCGTGCCCCATCGTGCGCGGGAGGCCGAGCGAGCGGGTCATGTCGACCTTCCTGCCACCGCCCAGGTCGAAACTGCCCTCATGCAGATGCACGTCGCTGTGGCAGACGCCGCAACCCGTCGTGCGCACCAGCACCTCGCGGCCCTTGGGCACCGGCGTCGGCTCCGATTGCAGAGCCAGCGGCTGGCCGAATGCGACGACGCGGTAGCTGTCCATGAGCGGTCTCCTCAGGCTCGGCGGTGATTTCCCGCACCGTGTCACGAGGCGGTGCGGGCGCACAAGGCGTGCAACTCTGCCTATCGGAAGGCAAGGTGCCGGCCCATCTGGCTTGCTGGCACCGAGCCGCGATCCTAACGTCGAGCTCGCAGACGAGCAGCCGCCACCGGAGCCCTCACGCATGTCGCTGAACCTTGCCGAGTATGCCAAGCCCGATGCCACGGGGCTCGCAGAGCTGGTCCGCAAGAAAGAGGTGTCGCCGCAGGAGCTTGCCGCAACGGCCATGCGCGCCATCGAGAAGCTCAATCCCGAGCTCAACGCGGTGGTCGAAACCTACCCGGACCGGATCGACGGTCTCGACGAGGCGACGCTCGGCAATGGTCCGTTCCGCGGCGTGCCGTTCCTCATGAAGGACGTCTATGGCCACGAGGGCGGCCGCAGAATCGAGTTCGGCAGCCGGCTCTGCCAGGGCATGGTCGCCGAGCGCGACAGCTACTACTGCATGCTGGTCAAGGCGGCGGGCCTCAACATCATCGGCCGCTCGGCGGCGCCCGAGTACTCCATGACCGGCACGACCGAGACCGCCCTTTATGGCAATACCTCGACGCCGTGGCGCAAGGGGTACTCGGCGGGCGGCTCGACGGGAGGCGGCGCCGCAGCGGTGGCCTCGGGCATCGTCGCGATGGCGCACGGCTCCGACATCGGCGGCTCGATCCGCATTCCGGCCGCCTGGACGGGCGGCGTCGGCCTCAAGCCCTCGCGGGGGCGCATCTCGTTCGGGCCGGGGCTCGACGAGAACGGCTTCGGGCTCGCCATGAACTTCGTGCAGGTGCGCAGCGTGCGCGATGCGGCGGCCATGCTGGATTGCCTCGCCAAGCCGCAGACGGGCGATCCGTTCGTCATTCCGCAGCCCGACGAGCCTTATCTGCAGCTGGCCCGGAAGCCCGCGCCGCGGCTCAAGATCGGCTGGACCGTAAAGCCGCTGCTCGGCGCGGCCGTCGATCCGGAGATCGTCGCAGCCGTGAAGGCGACTGCCAAGGCGCTCGCCGACGCGGGGCACGAGGTCTTCGAGCAGGACCCGGAGTTCGACGGCGTGGCGAGCGTCAAGCGCTTCACCGACATGTGGTTCTTCGGCTTCGACGCGCGCTTCGAGGGATACGCGGCGAAAACCGGCCGCAAGATCGGGCCGGACACCCTGGAGCCCGTCACGCTCATGGTCTACGAGCACGCCAAACGGCTGAAAGCGGCCGACTTCTTCGCGGCGGTGGCCGAGGTGAACTCGGCCCGGCGGAAGCTGGGCAAATTCTACGAGACGGCCGACATCTGGCTGTCGCCGATGGTTGGCAAGCCGCCGGAGCCCTGGGGCAACTACAACCTCGGCCGGACCGACGTGGCGATGGACGACCTCGTCGAGACGATCTATCGCGTGCCCTGCCAGTTCTCGGTGCCGCACAACATCATGGGCACGCCCGCCATCTCGCTGCCGCTGGCGCAGACGTCCGGCGGCCTGCCGATCGGCATCCAGCTCGCGGGGCGGCCGGCCACCGAGCACCTCCTGCTGCAACTGGCGGCGCATCTGGAGCAGGCCATGCCGTGGTCGGGGCGCGTTCCGCCGATGCACGTCAGCCGCTGACTCCCCGGTCATCGAAGAGGCAGCAACTGAGCGGCAGGAGCGGCGATCCCTACTCTGCCGCGTGGGGCCGAGGCTGCGCGGCCGGCGGCGCTTCCACCTCTACGGCCAACGGCCTGTTTGCCTGTCCCGCAAGGCGACGGCTCAAGATGTAGAAGGCCGGCGTGAAGATCAGGCCGAACAGCGTGACGCCGATCATGCCGGAGAACACGGCCGTGCCCAGGGTCTGGCGCAGCTCCGCGCCAGCGCCCGTGGCCCAGACGAGCGGGGCCACGCCCAGGATGAAGGCGAGCGAGGTCATGATGATCGGCCGTAGCCTCAGCCGTGCGGCCTCGACCGCGGCGGCAAGACGGTCCTTGCCCTGGTCCTCGAGCTGCTTGGCGAACTCGACGATCAGAATGGCGTTCTTGGCGGCCAGGCCGATGAGCACGATGAAGCCCACCTGCGTGAGGATGTTGTTGTCCTGTCCGCGCAGGATGACGCCCGTGATCGAGGCGACGAGGCACATCGGCACGATCAGGATGACAGCGAGTGGCAGCGTCAGGCTCTCGTACTGGGCGGCCAGCACCAGGAAAACGAAGACGACCGCCAGCGCGAAGACGAAGATGCCCGTGTCGCCCGCGCGAAGCTGCTGGTAGGCGAGAGTCGTCCACTCGTAGGAGAAGCCCGGCGGCAGCACCTGACTGGCGAGCTGCTCCATGATCTTGATGGCCTGACCCTGGCTGTAGCCGGGGGCCGGGGCACCGTCGAGCTCGGCCGCAGGATAGAGGTTGTACCGGGGCACGCGGTAGGGACCCGATACGTCGCGCAGAGTGGCGAACGAGGCAAGGGGGACCGGATCGCCCGCCTGGTTGCGGACGCGGATCTTCCAGATGTCTTCCGGCTTCAGGCGGAACGACTGGTCGGCTTGGGCCGTGACGCGGAACGTGCGTCCAAGCAGATTGAAGTCGTTGACGTAGGACGAGCCGAGAAACGTCTGCAACTCGCGGAAGACGTCCGGAAGCCGGACGCCGAGAAGCTGCGCCTTGGTGCGGTCGATATCGAGGTACACCTGGGGCGTCGACGTCTCGAACAACGAGAACACGCGCGAGACACCCGGCGTCTGGGAGGCGGCTCCCATCATGGAGAAGACGACGCGCTGCAACTCGGCAGCGCCAGCGCCGCCACGATCCTCGATCATCATGCGGAAGCCACCCGAGGTGCCGATGCCTCGCACGGGGGGTGGCTTCACGACGAGGACGAGAGCTTCCTGGATGCCGGCGAGCTTGGCACTGAGCGCGCCGACGATCGCATCGGCCGACTTGGCGGGATCCTTGGCCCGCTCGTCGAACGGATCGAGCACACAGAAGATTGCGCCGGAGTTCGGAGCCGTGGTGAACGTGGCACCCGAGAATCCGACGATATTGACGGCGTGGGCTACTCCTGGAACCTGCAGCGCGAGCTCGCCGACGCGCCGGTTCACCTCGTCCGTGCGCGCCAGGGATGCACCCCCCGGCAGCTGCACGACGATGATGACATAGCCTAGGTCGAGCTGCGGAATGAAGCCGACCGGCGTGCGGCGCAGCTCGTTCAGGCCGAAGGCGATGATGCCGCCATAAAGGACAAGCATCATCAGTGAGATGCGCACGAGACGCGCCGTGAGCCAGCCGTAGCCGGCCGACAATCCGTCGAAGACCCAGTTGAAGCCTCGGAAGAAGCCGTTCACAGGCATCATGAGCCAATGCTTGCCGCGATGGTCGTGGGGCTTCAGGAGCAGCGCGCACATGGCGGGCGAGAGGGTCAGAGAGACGATCAGCGAGATCAGCGTGGCGCCAGCGATAGTGAGCGCAAACTGGCGGTAGAACTGGCCCGAGATGCCGGCGATGAACACGGTCGGCACGAATACGGCCGTCAGAACCAGGGCGATGGCGACGAGTGCCGAGCCCACCTCGTCCATGGTGCGCCGTGTGGCATCCCGCGGGGAAAGGCCGAGCGCGATGTTGCGCTCGACGCTCTCGACCACGACGATGGCGTCGTCGACGACGATGCCGATCGCGAGCACCAGTCCGAACAGCGAGAGGTTGTTCAACGAGTAGCCGAACGCCGCCATGAAGAAGAACGTGCCGACGAGCGAGATGGGAATGGCGATGATCGGGATGACCGCCGCTCGCCACGTATGCAGGAAAAGAATGACCACCAGCACGACGAGAACGTTGGCCTCGGCGATGGTGCGCAGCACGGCCTCGACCGACAGCTGGATTCACAGTG
>JBFWQN010000502.1:0-4213 GCA_050249405.1 Hyphomicrobiaceae bacterium
CCCAGTAGTCCTGATTGTGCATCCATTCGGGCTTGGTGCCCCGCTTCGGCAGCAGGGGCAGGGCGCGCTTCAGGTAGTTCGGGTTGAAGTTGTCCTCGTCGATGAACGGCAGCAGCGGCATGTTGTGGTCCTCGGACCGCAATTGCGGCATCACCTGCCTCACGCCCTTCGCCTTCATGTGATTGAGCAACTTGCACACGAAGTCGCCGATCAGGTCGGAGCGCAGCGTCCAGCTCGCCCGGAAATAGCCGAACACCCAGGCGAGGTTCGGAACGCCCGTGAACATCATGCCGCGGTAGGTCACCGTCTCGGACCAGTCGAGCGCCTTGCCGTCGATGTCGAAGGCGATGTCGCCCATCACGCTCATGTTGAAGCCGGTTGCCGTGACGATGAGATCGGCCTCGAGCACCTTGCCCGACTTGAGCAGGATGCCGTTCTCGACGAACCGCTCGATCTCGTCCGTCACGACCGACGCCTTGCCGGCTGCGATGCCCTTGAACAGATCGGCATCTGGGATGAAAGCGAGCCGCTGCCGCCATGGCCGATAATTCGGCGTGAAATGGGTGGCGACGTCGTAGTCGGGGCCCAGATAGTGCCTGACGTTGTCGATCAGCTCCTTCTGGACCTTCTCGGGCTCCTCGAACGTGCGCTTGGTGAACTGCGCCTGCTCGTAGAGGATCTTCTTGCGCACGATCTCGTGGATCCAGTGCTCGTCGATCTGCAGCTTGCGCAGCTCCTCCGCGATCTCGATCGCATTGCGGCCGGTGCGGAAATAGGTTGGTGAGCGCTGCAGCATGGTGACGTGCGCAGCCTTGTCCGCCATCGCCGGCACGACCGTGGCCGCGGTTGCGCCCGAGCCGATCACCACCACGCGCATGCCCGAGTAGTCGAAATCCGGGTCCCACGTCTGCGGGTGTTTGATGAGCCCCTTGAAATCCTTCATGCCCGGCCACTCGGGCGTATAGCCTTCGGAATGGCGATAGTATCCTTGCGCCATCCAGAGGAAGTTGCACGTGAAGCGCAGCTTCTCACCGGTATCGACGCGGGTGACGCCGAGCGTCCAGCACTTGTCGGGCGTCGACCACGCCGCCGTGTCGATGCGGTGCTTGTAGCGGATGCGCCGCGCGAGATCGTTCTCCTCGATGACCTCGCCCATGTACTTGCGGATTTCATCCGCCGTCGCGATGGGAGGCCCGACCCACGGCTTGAAGCTGTAGCCGAAGGTGTGCAGGTCGCTGTCCGAGCGGATGCCGGGGTACTTGTGAGTGAGCCAGGTGCCGCCGAAACTTTCCTGCACCTCCAGGATCGCATAGCTGAGGTCTGGACACTGCTGGTTGAGATGCCGGCCGGCAGCGACGCCCGAGATGCCGGCGCCGATGATCAGCACGTCGAGGTGCTCAGCGTCCTTCACCGCCTTCTGCTTGAGTCCTTCCATCCCGGTCATCGGTCGTTCCTCCACGGGTGTGCGCCGCGTCGCGGCGGATTTGTCCGGACATGATCGCCAGCTTCGGTGGCAGGGCCGAGCGCAGCTTGATCCGCATCAAATAGCACGCCGCAACCGGAGCGGCCTATCGTCACTCGCGCCACCGCAGGACCATGCCGAGCCCCGCGGTGAGGGCCAGCAGGCCGATGGCCGCGTAGGCAGTCTCGTAGCCGCCGGTCATGGTGACGACGAGACTCATGATCGACGGCAGCACCATCACGCCCGAGAACATGAACGCGGCACCGACGCCTGTGGCCTCCGTTCGCCGGGGGCCGCCCAGGCGCGCGTACTCGCCATAAGCGATCCCGGTGAATCCGCTCGCTGTGGCTCCGGCCACCATGCAGACCAGCACCACCATTGCACCGGGCCAGTCGCGGCTGAACGTGCCGACGAGTATGGCCATGCCGCACATGACGAGGCCCTGAAGCCCGAGCCACCACCGTGCGCCCATGACCCGATCCGCGAGCGCACCCCAGATCGGGCGCGATATGACGCCGGCCAGCTGGTAGGCAGCGAGGGTCTGACCTGCACGTACGAGGTCGAACCCGGCCTTCGTGGTGAGCTGCGTGGTCATGAAGACCATGAAGCACAGCTGCAGCCCCGAGTAGATGAACGAGGCATAGGACAGCCGCCGCAGTGGCGAGCTGGTCTTGAGCATCGAGAGGGCGGCGAGTGGCCCGCTGCCTTTGCTCGAGCCTCCGGCCACTCTCGGCGCGTCCCATCCCCGGCAGAAAAGATGGATCAGCGTCGCGAGCACGAGCACCGGAACCAGCTGCAGCAGCAGCGCCTCCTGCCAGCCGAGTCGGAGCGTCAGGGGTGGCATGACGAGACTGGCCAGCATGCCGCCGAGCGGCACGCCGATCTGCCGGATCGACAGCACCAGGTTCATATGCGGCGGCGGCGTGCGGGGCACGAGGAGATGCGTGCTGGCAGGGGCGGTGGCGCCATATGCGAGGCCCATCAGCACCGCGCTGGCGGCAACGGCGGCGAGCGAGCCGGTGGCTGCCGTGGCCAGCATGGCGACGGTCGAGACGAGCACGGCCTGTGTCACCACCACGGCGCCCCAGCGCGAGATCGCCGCCGGCGACAGCAGTGCCGACAGAATGCCGACGCCGTAGACCGTCGAGATGAAGAAGCCGACCAGCGCCGGATTGACGGCGACGTCCCGGGCGACGGCAGGCGCGACCGAGGGTATCGAGTACGCGGCCGCCGTCGAAAGCGTCTGCACGGCGAGCGTTGCAGCGAGTGGGCCGAGCGGAAATGTCGGCGCCGGTCCCGCAGAGGCCGCCGCCTCGCTGGCCGGAAGCCTCGCTCCGACACTGTCGTTGCTCATATGCCGACTGTTGCCTTCCGCTGGATGGGGTGCCGACGTCGCAGATCTTCCAAGTTTGGCCGAGTCTTGACCACCGGCATGAGCCCGCGCCGAACCGGTCGACTGGCAGTATCGGGCTCAAATTGCAGGCCCGAGGTCAAGCCCTTGTTAGCGCGGCAAGCCTATGACAGCTTCATTGTCGGAGCCGGTTCCCGGTCGTAAGGAGCGCCTCATGGCGGACGGTACCCGCCACGCATCGAGCGTGGCTGTTGGCTTGCTTTTCCTCGGCATCGGGGGATGCGGCAGTGAGCCGCCAAAGCAGGCGGAGGTCCGCCCCGTACGCTCCGTGATCGCCGATCCCCGCCCAATCGAGGATGACCGGCAGGCCGTGGGCGAGATCAGGCCCCGGCTCGAGAGCGACCTCGGCTTCCGCGTCGCCGGCAAGGTGGTATCGCGCGCCGTCGATGTCGGTGTGACTGTCAAGAAGGGCGATCTTCTCGCCCGCCTCGACGAGCAGGACACGCAGAACAAGCTGAAATCGGCCGAGGCCGACGTCGCCGCGGCCAAGGCCGTGTTGCGCGAGGCCGAAGGATCGGAGGCGCGGCTCAAGCAGCTCGTCGACACTGGCGCCACGACGCGCGCCAACTACGACGCGGCTCTGCGCAACCTTCGCTCCGCCGAGGCCAAGCTCGATTCGGCCAATGCCGCACTGGCCCTCGCGCGGGACCAGCTCTCCTACACCGAGCTGAGGGCCGACTTCGATGGCATCGTCACCGCGGTCGGAGCCGAGCCCGGTCAGGTCGTCTCCGTAGGCCAGATGGTGGTTCGCCTCGCCCAGCCCGGCGACAAGGATGCTGTCTTTGCCATCGCCGAGTCGGCTTTTCGTGGCCGCAAGCCCGAGGATCGTCCGGAAATCGTCGTTCGCCTCCTTGCCAATCCCGAGGTCGTCGCTGAAGGCGTCGTGCGCGAGATCTCGCCGGTCGCCGATCCGGCCACGCGCACCTTCCAGGTCAAGGTCTCGCTCCGCAATCCGCCCCAGGCCATGCGCTTCGGCTCGAGCGTGGTCGGCCGCCTGAAGGCAACGACGGCGCCTGTCGTCGTGCTCCCGGGCGCGTCGCTATTCGAGAAGAACGGTAAGCCCGCCGTCTGGGTTGTCGACCGTCAGGCCGGCACCGTCGCGCTGCGTCCGGTCGTCCTCGCGCGCTTCGAGAGCGATCGCATCGTCGTCAGCGAGGGCATTCAGAAAGGGGACGTCGTCGTCACCGCGGGCGTCAACCGGCTGCGCGAGGGCCAGAAGGTGCGGCTTGCCGAAGGTCCGCGCTCATGACCTCCTTCAACCTCTCGGACTGGGCGCTGCGCCACAAGAGCTTCGTGCTCTACCTGAGGTTCGTCTCTGCCCTTGCCGGCATCTGGGCCTC
>JBFWQN010000503.1:0-4195 GCA_050249405.1 Hyphomicrobiaceae bacterium
CGTGATCCCGTGCTCATCATCTGCGGCGACGAGGACGACGGCACGCTCGACGTCTCGGTGTTCATGAAGCGCGTCATCCCGCGTTGTGGTCTGATGGTGTTCCCGACGACCGGGCACGGCATCAACCTGGAGGAGCCGGCGGGCTTCAACGCCGTCGTCGGTGACTTCATCCACGCCGTCGAGCGCGGACGCTGGGCCGAGAGCGTCTCGACTGCCGGCAAGGATTTCTCCCTGCTTCCGAAGAGCTGAAGGCGGCACCGCTGCGAGACTTTCGGCCCTCGTCCGCGCAGGAACGGAGGCTCGCCGCCCGCGTTCCCGATCATGTTGCACGCGATCGGAGCGGGCGAGGACGATGCAGGATTCCATCGACCGGAGGCGGGCAGGCCGTCACGATCACGATCAGCACGGCAGGTCCGCCACCTCCCCGCTGGACATTCGCTGGCGAGGCTGGACGCAAATTCTGAAGCGCACCTGGACTGAAATCCAGGAGGACCGCGTTCTGCTCGTGGCGGCCGGCGCGGCATTTTACGTGTTCCTGTCGATCGTGCCTGCCCTTTCGGCCTTGCTGTCCATCTACGGCCTCGTTTTCGATCCGCAGAGCGCCCGGGAGCAGGCGCAAGTGTTTCTGCAGTGGCTGCCTGCGGAGGCTCAATCGCTGATCGGCGAGCAGATGGCACGCTTGACCGGAGAGGCGCCGACGCGCCTGGGCACGGCGTTGGCCGTCTCCCTTGCCATCTCGATCTGGAGCGCCAGCGCCGCCACCAAGGCGGTGATCGAGGGGCTGAATGTGGTCTACGACGAGCAGGAGAAGCGGTCGTCGATCGCTCTTTATGCCGTGGCGCTCGCTTTCACTGCCGGCGGCCTCGTGCTGGTCGTCGCCCTCGTTGCGGTGAACATCGTCTTGTCCTCGTTCATCGATCAATGGCTCGGACAGGCCTGGGCACCCCGCATTCTGGGTGCGGCGCTCGTTGCCTTCGCCGCGTGGATCGGGCTCATCGCATTCTATAGGTGGGGACCGAGCCGCGACGAGCCGCAGTGGCGCTGGCTGTTGATCGGCAGCATCGCCGCCATATTACTGCTGGCGGCGGCGAGCGTGCTTTTCTCTTGGTACACGCGTACGTTTGCGGCCTACAGCGGCTACGGCTCGGTCGGCGCCGTGATCGGATTGTTGACGTGGATTTGGCTTTCGATGGCCATCGTCCTCGCCGGTGCCGAGCTCAACGCGGAAACGGAGCACCAGACGGCGATGGACACGACGGTCGGCGCGGCTGAGCCGATGGGCGGTCGCGGTGCCCACATGGCGGACTCCGTCGGCGGCGAGGCGGGAGGCAGGCCCTCAGAAGAGGGCGCGACGGTGGGGACCGGTCGACCCGCACCCGGATTGGGCCGGGCACCAACTCGAGCGGCCGCATGGCCGCCGAGCCCCGCCGAGGTCGGCCTCGTCGCGGCTGCCGCGCTTCTCGGGCTCGCGGTCCAGCGTCTCCTGTCCCGCTGATCCTAGGGGAAATGCAGCCCGCCACATGGCGGCAGCTTGCGGCGACCCCAAAGCAGTTGCCTCTTGCATTAGCGATGCGGCGTGTCACGCTCGGCAACGACGCACGCGCGGCGGCTCTTTCAGTCCCTTCTGCACCGCGCCACAAAGCCTTGCAGGAGCCGACGCCCTTGAGCCGCAGCCCCCTCCTAGCCCTGCTGATCGTTTGCCTGGGAACGCTCGCGGCGCCGCTCGACAGCGCCGTCAACATTGCCTTCCCGCGGATCACGGCGGCGTTCGGCCTCGAGCAGTCGGGCATCCGGTGGGTGATCATCTCCTACGTGCTGACCTACGCCAGCCTGACCCTCGCCTTCGGCAAGCTGGGTGACATCCTCGGCTATCGCCGTGTCTTCGTGGCGGGCCTGGTCATCTCGGCCGCCGGTTTCGCCGCCTGCTCGCTCGCCCGCGAGTTGCCGTTGCTGATCGCCGGCCGTGTGCTGCAAGGCCTCGGCATCGCGCTCACCTGGAGCTGTGCTCCGGCGCTTGCCACGTCGCTTTATCCGGAGAGCAACCGCACGCGGGTGCTCGGCTTCTACTCGGCGGCGATCGCGGTCGGCCAGGCGCTGGGCCCCCTCGCCGGCGGGGCGCTGGTCGAGCGCTTCGGCTGGCCGGTGGTGTTCTGGGCGCGCCTGCCGCTCGTATTGGGAGCGCTGGCGCTCGCGTGGCTCATCCCGGCCGATGCTAGCCGCCGGACGGCCGGCGCCCCGCCGCGCCCATTTGACTGGACGGGCGCATTGCTGCTGGTGGCCTGGCTTTCGGCGCTGCTGCTGGCGGCGGCACGTCCGGATACCGCCCATCCGCAACTCGTGGCCGCAGCCCTCGTCGCGGTCGGCGTCGCGACCCTCTGGGCCTTCCTCGCCCACGAATCCCGCCACCCGGATCCGATCATAAGGCCGTCGCTCTTCCGCGATCCGGGCTTCCTCGTGCTCAACCTGTCGAGCATCGCCCTCAATCTGGCGGGCTTCGCGGTGATGCTGCTGGTACCCTTCCATCTCGCGCGGACGGCAGGCTTGGAGCCCGGCATCGGCGGACTTGTCCTCGGCTCCAACGCGTCGGGTGTCGTGATCGGCTCCTGGCTCGCGGGCCGCATCGGCCAGCGGATGGGCACGGTTCCGCTCGCCATCGCCGGGACGTTGATCTCCGTCGTCGGATTGGGCCTCGTCGCCACCTGGGACAGCGCTACGCCGCCAGTGATCATGGCAGCCTGCCTTGCCGCCCAGGGCTTCGGCCTGGGTCTATTCGGCGTCGCCTATGCCGACAGCGTGCTCGCCACCCTGCCACAGGCCGACCGGGGGGTGGCTGGCAGCCTGACGGTTGTGACACGCACGATCGGCGTCGTCGGCGCCGCCGCCGGGCTGTCCGCACTGTCGCGCAGCCTGGAGGAGACGGCGCGGTCGGCAGGCGAAGCCGCACCCGCGCTCGCCGCTTTCAAGACCACCTTCGGGCTCGTCAGCGCGGGCGTCGCGGCCGGACTGCTGCTGGTGCTGCTCGGCTGGGGGCTCCGGCGCCGGGCCCTGTCGCGCGCGCCGTGAAGGAAAGCGCCGTCCTGCGGCGGAACGGCTCGGCCGATCCTTTTGCGACGAGCACGGCTTGAGCCACGAGGACAGCTCGCGCTAATCGGTTCGGCCGAGGCCGGCAGGTCGCAGTTTGGTCAAAAAGCCGGGCAAGAAGCGGAAGATCGGGAGAGGTCGCGAATCGTGGCAGGTGGGGCGGGCAGCCGGGGCGGCTCTCGCACAGCCCTGGCCGCGAAGCAGCCTCTGGCCGTCGAGCCATCCACGGAAGCAACATGAACCCGACCGATGTCGTGAAGCAATCGATCGCGTCTGCGGGAGGCGCACACTCGTTCATCGAGTTGTTCCTGCAGGCCCACATCGTCGTCAAGATCGTGATGGTCGGCTTGTTGCTCTCGTCCGTGTGGTCGTGGGCGATCATCTTCAACAAGATATTCGCCTTCCGGCGGGCGCGCCGCGAGGCCGACAAGTTCGAGCAGCTGTTCTGGTCCGGCCAGTCGCTGGAGGAGCTCTATGCGGCCCTCTCCCGCGACCGCACGTTCTCGATGGCGGCTCTGTTCGTTGCCGCCATGCGCGAGTGGAAGCGCTCGGTCGAGGGCAACATTCGCGCGCTCGGGGGTATTCAGCTCCGCGTCGAGAAGGTCATGGACGTGACCATCAGCCGCGAGATGGAGCGGCTGGAGCGCAGCCTGCTGTTCCTCGCGACGGTCGGCTCGACGGCGCCGTTCGTGGGCCTGTTCGGCACCGTCTGGGGCATCATGACCAGCTTCCAGGCCATCGCCGTCTCCAAGAACACCAGTCTGGCCGTGGTCGCGCCGGGCATCGCCGAGGCGCTGTTCGCCACGGCGCTGGGCCTGCTCGCCGCCATTCCGGCCGTCATCGCCTACAACAAGTTCTCGGCCGACTCGACCCGCCTCGCGCAGCGCCTCGAGGCCTTCGCCGACGAGTTCGCAGCTATCGTCTCACGCCAGATCGACGTCAGGTCGTAAGGGAGGATGCTATGGGCGCGAGCCTCGGCGGCGGGGGAGGCGGCGGCCACAGCGGGCGTCGCGGCAGGCGTCGCCGCCACGTCGCCATGAGCGAGATCAACGTCACGCCGTTCGTGGACGTCATGCTCGTGCTGCTCATCATCTTCATGGTCGCGGCGCCCTTG
>JBFWQN010000504.1:0-4195 GCA_050249405.1 Hyphomicrobiaceae bacterium
GGCACGGCGCGCAGCAAGGACGCGCGCTGGATCGACATCCGCGAAGGCGACGCGCTCGATGAGACTGAGATGGCAAGCTGGGTGAAGCAGGCGGCCGCGTTGCCCGGCCTTCTCGCGCCTCGACCCTGACCAGGCAGGAGAGGACGGGCGCAGGCCCGCCAAGCGGCATTCTGCACCCACCCGGCGCCATCAGGACCGGTTGCAGGTCGAGGCTGGCTGGCGCATTTTCCCGCCCCGACCTCAGCCTCACCACGCCAAGGGCCCTCGCCATGACCTCGCGCACCGTCCTCATCGACCGGCATCCCGGCCGCAACTCGCAGTCGATCGGGCTCGCGCGCGCCATCGGCACCGATCCCGACCTGATCCACGAGCCGTCGGTTGGCGTCGTCGGCACCAAGGGCGACAGCCAATGCTACCTCGGTGTCCTGTCGAAGGTCGACGCCATCCATGCCGAGCTCAAGGGCCGCATCGGCTCAGGCCAGGGCCAGCTCCGGCTCCGGCTGGTCCAGCCCGAGTACACGATCGCCACGTCCGACGGCATCCGCAACGGCACGCGCGAGATGCGCTACTCGCTGATCGGCCGCGAGGTCACGCACGATGCCCTCTGCGAGCATCTCAGCGCCAGCGGGCTCGCCGGCACCATCGCCGTCGTCGCCTGCGACAAGCCGCCGGTCGGCACGCTGGCGGCGCTGCTCGAGCACAATCGGCCAGCCATCATCATGTCGGACGGATCGATCCATCCCGGCACCGACCCCAAGACGGGTGAGACGATCGACCTCGTCAGCGCCTACCAGGTCGCGGGCCATCCCGACGCCGAGTATCGCCACCGCATCGCCTGCCACGCCTGCCCCGGCATCGGCAGCTGCGGCGGCATCTTCACCTACAACACCATGCAGACCTTCATCGGCGTGCTGGGCATGCAGCCGCTGCACATGGTGGCGCCGCCGTCCGACGATCCGCGCCGCGTGAACGAATTCGCCAAGGAGCTGGTCGGCCATCTCGAGACCCTGATGGCGAGAGACCTCAAGCCGCGCGACATCGTCGTGCGCGATTCGCTGCGCAACGCCACGATCGTGGCGATGGCGATCGGGGGCTCGACCAACGTGACGCTGCATGCGCCGGAGATCGCGCGCGCCGCGGGCTACGCCGACTTCTGGAAGGACATCATCACGCCGGAGGAGTTCAACCACCTCTCCCAGCACGTCGTGCCGGTGCTCACCGACGCACGCCCCTACGGCAAGTATTCCATGGTCGACATCGACCGGGTGGGCGGCATCCAGGTGATCGTGCGCGAATTCCTCGACGCCGGCCTGCTGGCTGGCGACGTGCTGACCTGCACCGGCGAGACGCTGGCGGCCCAGGTCGAGCGCCTGGGCGCCGGGCGTCCCGACGGCACGGTGATCTATTCCGTCGACAAGCCCTACAAGCCGACCGGGGGCTTGCGCGTGCTGGGCGGCAACCTGTCGCCGGATTTCTCGGCGATCCTCAAGCTCGCGGGCGTCGAGGGCGGCCTGGAGAACAACGTCTTCCGCGGCAAGGCCCGCGTCTTCGAGGGCGAGCAGGCCCTGCTCGACGCGCTCGACCAGGCGCCCGGGCAGTTCCAGAACCACGACATGGTCATCGTGCGCTACGAGGGGCCGAGCGGCGCGCCGGGCATGCCGGAGATGCTCGACCCGACCTCGCGCATCACGACGCTGTGCCGCGAGCGCGGCATCGTCGTCGGCCTGATGACGGATGCGCGGTTCTCGGGCGGCTCGGTTGGCCTGGTGATCGGCCATGTCGGCCCGGAAGCGGCGCTGGGCGGCCCGATCGCCTTCATCGAGAACGGCGACGAGATCGTGGTCGACCTCAACACCAACGAGCTCAACTGCACGGCGCTCGCCGATCCGGCCACCCTCGCCCGGCGCAAGGCGGCCTGGGAGAAGGTCGTCGCCGGAAACGGCGGCATCCATCCCAACTGCGGGGCGGCGGACACCCGCCTGCTCCACCGCGCCCGCTGCACCGCCGTGCCGGCGACGCAGGGCGGCGGGCTGCATCCCAACCGCGAGGTCTGGGTGCGCGATCCGCGCAAGGCCGAGCGGTCCGGCTTCAGGCTCGGCAACAGGCACCGGCCGCAGGCGAACAAGGCATTCTAGCGCTTAGTCGTTCCTCCCCGACGAAGCTGGGGAGGAACGACTGAGGCAGCACGGTTGCCTCGCAGCATCACCCATCGGGGGTCCCCGTCCGCTCGCAGCCGCCGGCCAGGAGGTCGTCGCGGCCCAGGGCGGACTGGAGATGGCCGAGCAGGACACTGTCCGCCACCGGCTTCGCCACGCAAGCGTGTGCGCCGGCTGCGAGGGCTTGCGTGCGGGTTTCCGGGTTGGCGTCGGAGGTGATGACGATGACCGGGAGCGACCCGTCCATGCGGCGCAGCTGCCGCAGCAGCTCGAGGCCGCTCATTCCCGGCATCCACAGATCGGTGATGACGCAGTCGAAGACATCCGGCTCATACGCCGCCAGGAGAGCCTCTGCCCGATCGTAGGCGCGGCACGACAGGCCCAGTGCAAGGATCAAATCCGAAAGGGCTTCGCGAACATCGTCGTCGTCGTCGACGATCGCTACCAATGGCGCCTCGAGCAACCGAATCACCGTCACGAACTTGACTGGGGCGACCTCGCCACCCTCCCTTTTCAGCTCAGGTCGGAGCCATGCGTCGGGCCAGACACCCTCTCCTCGCGGATGGCCGCAGGCAGCACCTGCCAGGCCCGAACGAGCTCGCCGACGGATGCGGCCTGCATCTTCTTCATCACGTTGCCGCGGTGCAGCTTGACCGTGACCTCGCTGATGCCGAGGTCGAAGGCGATCTGCTTGTTGAGCCGTCCGAGCGCCACATCGCGCAGGACCTGGCGCTCGCGCGGCGTGAGCATGGCAAAGCGCTCGACCTGCCGCTTCACGAGTCGTGCTTCAGCCTTTTCGACAATGTCCCTTTGAATGGCCGCGGTCACGGCATCGAGCAGCGTCTGGTCGCGAACCGGCTTGGTGAGGAAGTCGACCGCGCCCGCCTTCATCGCCTGCACCGACATCGGGATGTCGCCGTGCGCCGTGAGAAAGATGATCGGCTTGATGTCGCCGCCTTCGGCCAGCTGGCGTTGGAGATCGAGGCCGCTCACGCCCGGCATGCGCACATCGCAGACGAAGCAGCCTGGCCGATCCGGAAGCTCGGCCTTGAGCAGATCGCGCGTGGAGGCGAAGCCGATCGCATCGAGCCCGACCGAGAGCATGAGCTCGTGCAGCGCCTCTCGGAAGCCGTCGTCGTCATCGACGAGAATGACCAGCGGGCGATCCGCTTCCGCCGGATTGCCCATGGGCTGAGATCGGTTGAGCACTCGGCTCTGGTAGCTCACGGTCATGGTTGGTCCTCCAGTCAGAGCGACGCCAATCGCGGCGGGCGACGCTTGGCGCCGCGCGTCGCGGGAAGGCTGAACCGGAACTGTGCGCCGCCCCCAGGGTCGTTCGAAACCGCGATGCATCCGCCGTGCGCCGAGATGATCGATCGGCAGATGGCAAGACCGATCCCCATCCCGCCTTCCTTTGTCGTGAAAAAGCTCTCGAAGACGCGATCAAGGTCTTCGTCCGAGATTCCTGGGCCGCTGTCACGAATCGAAAAGCCGACCGCGTCGTCCTCATCCGCGCAGGTGTCGAGAGTGATCTGGCGCATCGGCTCTTCGACCTGCTCAACGGCGTGGATGCTGTTGACGAGCAGGTTGACGATCACCTGCTGCAACTGGATGCGGTCACCCCTTACGAGGGGAAGGCCGGCGTCGAGCTTCACCGACAGCTTGATCGAGCCGGACTCGAGTTCCTCGCGAACGAACAGCCGCGCCTCTTCGACAACTTCATTCAGATCGAGGGGGATCAGCTCCGGCTCGTGCCGTGTCGCCTTCTCGCGGATGCGCTGGACGATGTCGCTGGCGCGGCGGGCGTTCGACACGATGCGCCTCAGGAGCTGCTCGACCTTCGCCGTGTCCAGATCGCCATGCGACAGCCGCCGCAGTCCGGCTTCGGCGCCCATGACGATGGCGGCGAGCGGCTGATTGACCTCATGCGCGATCGTCGCGCTCATTTCCGCGAGGGTTGCCACGCGGCTGGCATGGGCCAGGGCGGTTTGTGCCGCGTGCAATGCTGCACTGCCGTCGCTGCGAGCATGCGCAAACTG
>JBFWQN010000505.1:0-4194 GCA_050249405.1 Hyphomicrobiaceae bacterium
CCAAACCCCGCAATCGGGCTCGGCGCGACAAACGTTGGCACCAGGAGCATCGAGCACACCCTCTCGAAGACGACGCGAGCACGACACCGCCCCGTCGTTCACGGCGGCATCTCATAAGAGGGCGTCCGGTTGTCGTCTATTCGTTTTATTCGCGGCCGGCATTTTTTTTTCCAAGTGGCACGGAAGGCACGCCGGACGGCATCTCAGGCGCCGGTGCGATCGCCGAAAACGACGGCCGGATCTTTCACGACGCGACGCACGTCGCCCTGCCGGAGCGTGAGGCCGCGCCGGTCGAAATGCTCGAGGATCTGGATGCCGACGTTGCGTCCCGAGCCGGCACGATCGCGGAACTCGGCCGCCGTGAACGTGCGCGTATCGCTCGCCTCGGCGATCTCGCGCGCCATGCGGCCGAGATCGAGCAGCGCCGGCTTCAGGAAGAAGCGGTCGGTCGCGACCTCCACCACCGCGCCGAGCCGAGCCATGGTCTTCAGCAGCTTGCGGATGTTGCCGAGCGGCTGTCCGGTCGCCTCGGCGAGCTCGCGGACCTGCGGCGGGCGATAGCGATGCTCGCCGCCGATCGCCGCTTCCAGCCGCTCCCACAGCCGCTGGTCGGTGGCGCCGAGCGCCGAGGTGTGGCTCGCAAGCCGCGCGACCGCACCTTGCACCACGATCTCGCCCGACGGCGCCAGCAACGCGAGAAGCGCCGCCATCTGCGGTCGCGTCAGCCGCGGGGCCATCGCAAGGCGGAGCTGGTCGATGGGCATGCCCGGCCGCTCAGGACTGTCGGCATGGAAGGCGGCAAGGCGGTCGGCCAGCGTCCGGCCGTGCCCGGCGAGTGTTTGCGGAAGGGCGCCGTAGCGTCGACCAGCGGCTTCCGCAACCACGGGTGCGACATCCGCCACCACGCGCTCGGCTTCCGCTGCCGACAGCCCCCGGCCCTCGGCCAGCGCGGAGAGATCGACGATGCCCGGCGGCAGCTCGAGCAGGCGGAGCAGCGCCACGTCCGGCTCAGGCTCGGCGAGGGCGGCGAGCTCGGCGAGGCGCTCGGGCGTGCGCCGGAATCGCTGCGGGGCCGACGGGTCCACGATGGCACCGCCACCGACCGTGCGCTCGCCACCCGCGTCGCGGGCGACGAAGCGATCGCCCGCGCGAACGGGCAGCGGCGTCGCGGCAACGAGCTGAACGAGGCCGCTCGCGCCCGGCGCCAGCGTGTCGCCTTCGAGCAGGACGAGGCGGGCCTCGACCGCGCTGGTGCCCACATGGAGGTGCACTGGCGCCCAGGTGCGCAACGCGCGCCGCTCGGTCGGCAGCAGCCGGAACGACGCGTCGAAGCGCTGGCTGACGAGCCGCTGGGCCGGCGCGGCGAGCCAGGCCCCACGTGGGGCGGCCGTCCGGTCGAGGCCCGCCACATTGAGGGCCACGCGCTCGCCGGCCAATCCCTTCTGGGCGGGCTTGCCCAGCGCGTGCAGGGTGCGCACGCGGGCCTCGGCACCGCCGGGCAGCGCCACCACCGTCTCGCCGGTAGCGACCTCGCCCGCGACGACCACGCCGGTCACCACCGTGCCTGCGCCCGCGACGGTGAACGATCGGTCGATGGCCATGCGGAAGCTGCCGCGCGTCGCCCGCTCCGGCCGGCTCGCGGCTTCCTCCTCGAGGCGCTCCCTCAACGCGTCGATGCCGAGGCCGGTGGCCGCCGAGACGGCGACGATGTCGGCCTCGGCGAGCGCGGTGCCGGCGAGCGCGCCGCGCACCTCGTCCTCGACCTCGGCGAGCCGCTGCGCATCGACGAGATCGGCCTTGTTGAGCACGACCAGCCCTTCGCGAAGCCCGAGAAGATCGAGAATCTGCAGGTGCTCGACCGTTTGCGGCATCACGCCGTCGTCGGCGGCGACCACGAGCATCACGAAGTCGATCGAGGCAGCGCCGGCCAGCATCGTATGCACGAACCGCTCATGCCCAGGCACGTCGACGAAGCCGAGCGTGCCCCCGCCTGGCAGCGGAGAGTAGGCAAAGCCCAGCTCGATCGTGATGCCGCGGGCTTTCTCCTCCTTGAGGCGGTCGCAATCGACCCCTGTGAGGGCTTTCACGAGCAGCGTCTTGCCGTGGTCGATGTGGCCGGCGGTGCCGACGATCATAGGATGCTCTTCTGACTTTAGGCCGCGGGCTTCAGCACATGAATGACGCGGCTCGCCAGCATGTCCTTCACCTTGCCCGCATAGGCTTTCATGTGGGGCGCCGCGCCGTGTGCCTTCAAATCATCGACCGTCGCCCACTTCTCGATGACCACGAACGTGTCGGCGCCGAACGCCGTCTGGATGGCCCCCATGCCCTCAGCGTCGATCGCCGGGCCGTACTCGATGCAGCCCTTCTCGGCGTGAACGGCCGGCATGTTGGCCTTGAACTCCTTCAGCACGGCCTCTCTCATGCCGGGCTTCGCGGTGATGATGGCTACGACGTGGATCATGATGCGTTTCCTCCTGCTCCCGGACACCTCGGCGGGCGACGCGGTAGAGGGGAACGCTAGCATCGCCGCTCGGGCGATGGCTACGGTAACGGATCGGCGGCGTGCCCCGCACTCGAAAGCCGGGCCGCCCGCACGACGGCGGCGGCCGCGCAATCGTCAGCGCAGCAGCTGCTTGACAAGGAAGAAGACGTCGATCCCGACGAGCCCCTCGACCAGCTTCAGAGCGACCATGCCCAGCACCGCGGCGCCGAGCCATGCCGAAAGGCGCGCAACGCGGCGTCCGTACTGCGGGACGATGCGCACCTCGTGCGACTGCTCGGGGATTTGCGTCTCGGCCAGAACGCCATCGGCTGCAAGCGTGCGGGCGGACACGGCCAGCTGAAGGACTCCGCGGCCGGCTTCCAGCGGTGTGACGGTGAAGCGCCAGACGGCGGCCTCCGTCGCGAGCCGGCCTCCTGATGCGGCGGCCGGCTGGTCCCACTGCGTCTCGGGAGAGGCGGCATCCACGACGAAGCGGGCGCCCGCCGGCCGCAAGCGGACGGCAATGGCACGCGCCACGGCGACCTCGGGACGCAGCGCATACGACCGCGCACCACCGGACGCCGTCGCGAGCGGTGGGCGCTCGATGCGCACCTCGAGCGTATTCGGACGGCCCTGCTGCATGCGTCTCGGAACGGCGAACGAGATTTGCGCGGCGTCGATCGCGGGACGGCGTGAGCCCGCGGCAGGCTCGGGTGCCGATCCCTGGTACGACGGCATGGCGCCATGTGCACCCGTCGAGGGCGAGGTGCCGGGCGACGGTGGCGCGAAGCCCGAGCGCGGCGGCGGCGCCGGCGGTTGCCAGTGTTGGCGGGCGGCAGGGTGCCCATCGGCCGAATGGGGGCCGGGCGGAGGCTGTATCGGGGGCACCTGCGGCGGTCCGGGCGGACGGGCCTGCCAGGTAGCCGGGCCGCCGGAGTGGTCCTGGGCCGGTGGGGCTGTCTGCGGCCCCGGCAGGGGCGGACGCGGCGGCGGCTGAGGTGCCTGCGGTGCCGCAAGAGAGTCGCCCCGCGGCTGCGTCATCGTGGGCGGGGACGGGCGGAGGTGAGGGGCGGAGGGGCTCGGCACCGGCACGCCTGCCGCCGGCATCTGCGCGGGGCTCGCAGCAGGCGCTGCCCGCATCGGCACCGACGGCGCCGGAGGTGTTGGCGACGGGTTGGGCCATGCATCGTCACGGCGGCCGGACGGGGAGCGGTCGAGGGCTTCGGCCGTCGAGGCCGGCAACTCGTGCGGCGGGACAAAACAGCCCGAGTCTACGGGGGGAGCCGCCTCATGGGCCGCCGGGTGTCGGGCGCCGGCTTCCTCGAGTGGTTGTTGCGGCGGCGGCTCTCGCTCCTGTCTCGTCGACGCGATCGGATCGAAAGGCGGCTCCACCTCCGCCACGGGGATGGCCGGGTCCTGAGCAAGCGGCTCCGTGCCGGCGCGAACGGGCTCGTCCGGCGCGATGGGAGCCACGAACGGCGGACGAGCCGGCGGCTCCTCCTCGCGGCGCAGGCGGGAGAGGGGCTCGGTGCGCGACGTGCGGCTTTCCACCCGCTCGCGCGCCCGCGCCAGGATGTCGTCCGCCGCCGAGGGAGGCAGGCGCGATGGACCCTCGGACTGCTCGGCCGGCGGTCTCGCGGCAGGGGCCACAGACACACTCGGGCGAGACGGCCCGGGCTGACGCACCGACGGCGGCGCAACCGCAGGGG
>JBFWQN010000506.1:0-4191 GCA_050249405.1 Hyphomicrobiaceae bacterium
GGGACGCGCCACGGAGAGCACCCGGACACGCGCATTCGACGCCGGCAAGTTCACCGTCGACACACCCGTTCCCTACCGCATCTCGGACCTCACCTCGCTCATCGACGAGCGGATGGGCAAGCTCGAGAACACGCGCGACATCGGGCCTTACCGCAACCTGAAGACGCGGTACGAGACGCTGTCGCTCGACCCGCGATATGCCTTCATGTTCGGCTCGCTCACCGTCTACGACGGCATGGCGCAGATCCTGGGCCGCATTTTCCGCGTGCCGGTCAACAACAAGCCGATCACCATCCTCGAGTTGACGGGGCTGCCGACCGAGATCATCAACGTCGTGGTCTCGGTGCTCTGCCGCATGACCTTCGACTTCGCGCTCTGGAGCGAGGGCAAGGTGCCGGTCACCCTCGTCTGCGAGGAGGCCCACCGCTACGTGCCGGCAAACCCCAGCATGGGCTTCGAGCCGTGCAAGCGGGCTATTGCCAAGATCGCCAAGGAAGGCCGCAAGTACGGCGCCTCGCTGTGCATCGTCACGCAGCGTCCGGCCGAGATCGACCCGACCATTCTCTCACAGTGCAACACGGTGTTCGCGCTGCGCATGTCGAACGACCGCGACCAGGCGATCGTGCAGTCCTCGATCTCGGACACCGGCTCGGGTCTAATGGAGTTCCTGCCGGCGCTCGGCCAACGAGAGGCGATCGCGTTCGGTGAAGGCGTCACCCTGCCCGTGCGCATCCGCTTCGACGAGCTGCCGAAAAACGCCCTGCCGCGCAGCTCGACGGCGCGCTTCACCGAGATGTGGCAGACCTCGATCGGCGACGAGAATTTCCTCGAGCACGTCGTCGAGCGCTGGCGCCATTCCTCGGCGGGCGTGTCCGTCGACCAGAGCCAGAACACGGCCATGTTCGCCGAGGCGATGGGCATTCAGAACCCGCAGGCCGGGACGGCCGACGAGCCGGCGGCCCAGCGCACGACCGCTGGCGAGGCGGCGCGGCACCAGGCGGGCGGCCCCGCCGGGGCACAAATGCAGCCACGGCGCGACAACCTGATCCCCCCGCGTCGCGACCAGCGCGAGACCCGCGAGATCAGGCAGCCGCTGCCCACAGCCGCCGCTCCAGCCGCACAGCCCCAGCCTCAGCCTCAGGCCGGCAGCGGCAACGGCAACGGTGCGTTCCGCTCGCTGAGAGACCGCCTGACACAACGGCGATAAGCCCAGCAGCGGGATCGACTTGGGCCCGATCTCGAGCCGCAGAGGCATTGCCCTCGGCGACCGGCCCAGCCTGAGCTGTCAGCGCCCCCCGCGATCTTGTGCAAGCTTCGATCCGGGAGTAGTCACTGGCTCCGGTTCGGGGCATGTCTGCGTCAGGTGCCGCTGCGCGGGAGTAACCGTTTCCCGACGGTGATATAGCGGCTCGTCGGAGGAGAGCGAACATGAGCAAGGTTCACCCCGTCATCCTGTCGGGCGGCTCCGGCACGCGGCTCTGGCCGCTCTCGCGCGCCATGTACCCCAAGCAATTCATCCGGTTTTTCAACGGTGCGGAGCCGAGCTTCCTCGGCGCGACCCTGCGCCGGCTGCAGGACGAGACAGAGTTCGCCCCGCCGATCCTGCTGTGCAACAACGATCACCGCTTCCTGGTGAAGGACGAGCTGGACAAAGCCGGCATCGAGGCAGCGACGGTCTATCTCGAGCCGGTCGCCCGCAATACCGCTGCCGCCATCGCGGTCGCTGCCCTCGCCGTGGCCGCCCGCGATCCCGACGGCGTGCTGGCGGTCATGCCCTCCGACCACGTCATCGGCAACGAGGCAGGCTTCGTCGCCGCCGTGCGCGCCGCGGCCCAGGTCGCACGCACCGGCCGGCTCGTCCTTTTCGGCATCAAGCCCGCCGAGGCACACACCGGCTACGGCTACATCCGCAAGGGCAAGCCACTCCCCGATTTCGGCGACCGCGCCTTCGCCGTCGATGCCTTCTTCGAGAAGCCGGACGCCGCGACCGCCCGCGATTATCTGGCTGCCGGCACCTACTTCTGGAACAGCGGCATCTTCGTTCTCCACGCGGCGACCTTCGTCGAGGAGATCGGCCGGCTGGCACCGGAGATCGTGGACGCGGCACGGGGCGCTCTCGCCAAGGCCGAGGTCGAGCTCGAATGGGTGCGCCTCGACAAGACCGCGTTTGCCGCCTCGCCCAGCATCTCCGTCGACTACGCCGTGATGGAGAAGACCTCCCGCGCCGCCATGCTGCCGATCGACGTCGGCTGGAACGACGTCGGCTCCTGGTCCTCCCTCTGGGAGATCGCGCCGCGCGACAAGGATGGAAACTCGGTGCACGGCGATGCCATCATCGAGGACAGCAAGAACCTCTACATCCACTCCGAGCGCAGCCTCGTCGCGACCATCGGCCTTAAGGACATCGTCATCGTCGACACGCCCGACGCGCTGCTCGTCGCCGACAAGTCGCGCTCGCAGGAGGTCTCCAAGGTCGTCAAGCGACTCAAGGATTCCAAGCGGAAGGAGCAGGAGCAGCACCTTCGCAACAACCGGCCGTGGGGCTATTTCGAGACGCTCAACATCGGCCCGCGCTTCCAGGTCAAGCTGCTGCACGTGAAGCCGGGCGGCAAGCTCTCCATGCAGATGCACCATCATCGCTCGGAGCACTGGATCGTCGTCCAGGGCACCGCCAAGGTGGTCATCGGCGACATCGAGAAGCTCGTGCGCGAGAACGAGAGCGTCTACATCTTCTCCACGCAATGGCACCGGCTCGAGAACCCGGGCAAGGTGCCGCTGGAGCTGATCGAGGTGCAGATCGGCTCCTACCTCGGCGAGGACGACATCGTTCGCACCGACGACATCTACAAGCGCGCTCCCGAGGAGACGCGCTGAGCAGCGGGACCCGGCGAATCGAGGGAAGAGGCGCAGTGCGCGCCTCCGCTCGAGCGCGGGCGCTACTTCCCCTTGCCCGTCGGCACCTTGTTGAAGGGCACGTCCTTGTCGACCCGCATGTCGGGGGGCAGGCCCAGCACGCGCTCGGCGATGATGTTGCGCATGATCTCGTCCGAGCCGCCGGCGATGCGTGACGAAGGCGAGGTCAGCAGCGTCTGATGGAAGAGCGCCGCCATCGGCGCGTACCTCGGGTCGGTGATGGCGCCGCCCTGCTCCAGGATGTCGAGCGCCATTGCCGACATGTCTTGCAGCTTCTTTCCCGCCACGAGCTTGCCGATCGAGTTCTCGGGTCCGGGCGTGCCGCCGCGTGACAAGGCCGTCATGGTGCGGAAGTGCGAGTACTTGAGGCCACGGCTCGCCACGTACCAGTCGGCGATCTGGGAGCGGACGCTCTCGTTCTTCATGGCCGGCCCGTCCTCCAGCTCGACACCGCGCGCCAGCTCCAGGAACTCGTCGACGTCGACGCCCGCCCGCCCGCCGATGGTGAAGCGCTCGTTCATCAGCGTCGTGAGCGACACCTTCCAGCCGTCGCCCACCTTGCCGAGCCGCTGGCTGTCCGGAATGCGCACGTCGTTGAAGAACACCTCGTTGAAGTGCGAGGCACCCGAGATCTGCTTGATGCCGCGCACCTCGACGCCGGGCGAGCGCATGTCGAGGAAGAAATACGTGAGCCCCTTGTGCTTCGGCGCGTCGAAGTCGGAGCGGGTGACGATGACGCCGTACTGGCAATAGTGCGCGCCACTGGTCCAGATTTTCTGGCCGTTGATGATCCAGTCGTCGCCATCCTTCACGGCGCTCGTCCGCAGCGCCGCGAGGTCCGAGCCGCCGGCGGGCTCCGAGAAGAGCTGGCACCAGACCTCCTCGCCGCGGAGCGCCTTCACCGCGTAGCGATCGCGCACGGCCTGACTGCCCCACGTGCATACCGTCGGGATGCACATGCCGAGGCCGATCTCGTAGATGCCGCGCGGCACCGAGAATTGCGCCTCCTCCTGGTCGTAGACGACCTGCTGGATCGGCGTGCCGCCCTGGCCGCCCCACTCCTTCGGCCAGGTGATGCCGGCGAAGCCCGCCTCGAATTTCTTCGCCTGCCACTCGCGTGCCTCACGCAGGATGCCCTCGTCGGCCTGGGCGGCGCGGTAGAGCATGCCCTTGCCGGTGCGCGGCTTGGCGTTGCGACCGAGGAAAGCTCGGGCGCGGGAGCGGTACTCGGCTTCTTCGGGTGTGTCCTCGAAGTCCATGGTGGTCTCCTTCGGGATT
>JBFWQN010000507.1:0-4190 GCA_050249405.1 Hyphomicrobiaceae bacterium
GCTTCGTGATCGACCGGCACGGCATCGTGCGATCCGTCGACGCCGATCCCGACTACACGGTCCGCCCGGAGGCGACCGAGACGCTCGCGAAGCTCAAAAGCATCGCCTGAGAAACCCGCGACCGGCCGAGACGGATCGTTCGGCCGGCCACGACCAAAGTCTCTCGGAACTCTCGAGGAGTGTCTCCTTGCAAACCCTCTCCGAACACGGTTGGCTCGCCAGTCCCGAGGCGGCACGCGCCCAATGGCCCTATCGACCACGCTTCGCGCGCGTCAACGGCTGGCGCATGCATTACATCGACGAGGGGACCGGCGATCCCGTCCTGCTGCTGCACGGCAATCCCACGTGGGGGTATCTCTGGCGTCAGGTCATCCCGCCGCTGGTGGCCGCGGGCCATCGCGTCATCGTGCCCGATCAGATCGGCTTCGGTCTCTCGGAGAAGCCGACGATCGAGCACGCCCACACGCTCGACGGGCACGCTGCCAATCTGGTCGCGCTCGTGCGCCAGCTCGATCTCCAGCGGCTCACCGTCGTCTGCCACGACTGGGGCGGGCCGACGGGTCTCGCCATGGCGCTCTCCAACCCGGCGCGAATCCGGGCCCTCGGCATCATGAGCACGTGGGCCTGGCCCGTGCCACCGGCCGAGTTCCACACCCGCGTCTTTCCGTGGCGGACCATGCACGCGCCGCTGTCGGTCCCTACCTGCTCGGCAATCACGCTGCGCTGGCCGGCCGTGGCGTCTATCTCTCCGTCGTCGACCGCGAGCGGTTCCGGCGCGAGGCGCAGGCCGTCTACGAGGCCGTGTTGCCCGATCCTGCCGACCGGATGCTGACCTGGGTGCGGCCACGCTGGATTCCGCTCGACGCCTCGGCGCGTGCCATCGATCGGTTCGCGTGGCTGGAGCGGGAGTTGTCGCGGGTGGCTTGGCTGACACAGATCATCTGGGGGCGCGAGGACGAGGTGTTCGACCACGCCACATTCGCAGCCCGCTTCAAGGCGCTGCTGCCGCACGCCGAAGGACCGCATTTCGTCACAGGGCGGCACTTTCTGCCGAGATCGGCGCACTGATCGCGCGCTTCATCGAGCGGATCAGGTCGGAGCGTGCTTGACCATGAGCGACGTCACAATCACCACGGCACCAGACCTCAGCGGCGCGCGCCCCGCCATTATCCTCGCCGAGCATCGCGTCGGTCACTACGCCGAGTTCCGCGCATTCTTTCAGCGCGAGTTCGAACTCGCTCGGGTGATGCTGGCTGAACCCGGCTACGTCCGCGCACCGTCGGGCATGACCTACGAGTTCGTCTTCATCGGCCGCAGCGGCGAGCCGTTCCCGGCCGGTGTAGAGATCTACGCGCTGCCGGAGGCGCTGGAGCCCCTCGACAACGCCGCAGTCGACCACGATCTGTGGTGGATCCTCCGTTGGATAATCGACGGCGTCGGCCCGCCCTGGAGCCGCGCCGACCTCGAAGCAACGGGCCGCCTCTACCGAATACTTGCGGCCCGGTGAACCCGCCGAATGCTGTGCAGCTCTTGTCGCATGACCGCAGCGATCTAATACCCGCCAATGAATTGATCGACTCGTGTGGCTTGCTGGCGATTCCGCACGGATGCCGGCTCGTGATTCCCTTCTGCGTATCGATTCTGGGGAGGGCCACATGGCGGCACTGGAGATCAGGAAGGACCGCACGCCGGCGGTTTTGCGCAAGCTCGCAAGGGAGACGGACGACGCGCGGGTTGTGCGGCGCATCCTGGCGATTGCCAATGCGCTCGACGGAATGAGCCGGGAGGATGCCGCGCGGTCTGCCGGCATGGATCGCCAGACGCTGCGCGACTGGGTGCTGCGCTACAACGAGCACGGTGTCGACGGCCTCGCTGATCGCTGGAACGGCGGCCGGCCACCGACGTTCACGGCTGCCGAGCAGGCCGGGATCGTGCGTGTCGTGCTTGCGGGACCTGATGTGGAGGCGAGCGGGCTGTCGGCCTACACGCTCGAGGATCTCAGCGATATCTGCGAGGAGCGGCTCGGCAAGCGCATGCATCCATGGTCGCTCGGACGGCTCTTGAGGAAGCTTGGCCTGTCGCGACAGAAGACCAGGCCCGTCCACCCCGAGACAGACCCGGTCGCCGCGGCGACTTTCAAAAAACGCCCCGCGCATCCTGCAATCGATCCGCAAGCGCACTAAAAAGCGCGTCCGTGTGCTCTTCCAGGACGAGGCGCGGATCGGCCAGAAGGGCCGAACCTGCTATGTGTGGTGGAAGCGCGGCGAGCGGCCACGCGGTATCGCCGACAAACGCTTCACATTCGCCTATATCTTCGCGGCCGCCGAGCCTGGAACCGATAACGCCTTCGCGCTGGTCCTGCCCTACGTGAGCACCGAGGCGATGCAGCTGGTCCTCGATCGCCTCGCCGCCACGATCGACGAGGACGAGCAGGTCGCGATGGTGCTCGACCAGGCCGGCTGGCATGGCGCACGCGCGCTCGTCGTCCCGTCGACCATCACGCTCGTGCCGTTGCCGCCCTATTCGCCCGAGCTCAACCCGGTCGAGCGCGTCTGGCTCTATCTGAAAGAGCGCTTCCTCTCGCACCGCCTGCACGCCAACTACGACGCCATCGTCGACGCCGCGTCGCAGGCGTGGAACCGCCTCGTCGCAGAAACGGGTCGCCTGTCCACGCTGTGCTCATACCCCTGGATCCCAGAGGTCAAATGAAGAGCGGGGCGGCATTAGTTGATCGGTGATTCATGGCTTGTCGGCTGTGGAGGGGCCGGCGATGCTGACTGGAATGACGGACGAGGATTGGGAGATCGCTGTCGAGATTTTCCGCGCCGTGCGCTCGAAGCGCGGCGAGCCGGGACACGACGACCGCAAGTTCCTCGAGGCGCTGCAGTATTTCACTGTGCACAACGTCACGTGGCGTGCGCTTCCGCCCGAGTTCGGCAAGTGGAGCGAAGGAGAAGCCCGCGTTCTTCCCCAAGGCCCTCTATAGAGGCCGTGCCCGAATCGAGCAGGCCGTCGGCAAGCTCAAGCGCTTCAAGCGGATCGCTCTGCACTGTGAGAAGACGACGCGGAATTACGCGTCCTTCGTGGCAATCGCGTGCAGCATGATCTTGATCAAATCCGTCCACAGGGCCTAGAAACTCGAGGTCAGTCCGAGCCGTCCGGGTCTCCGAGTTTTTTTACGTGATTACTGTTGAGAGTGGTGGGCCGAATTGGCTAATTCGCGCTGACGGGTGAACGACCCGAAGTTCGAAAATTCAAATCCGATGAAGTCGCCATAAGCAGTATAAGCGGCCATCTGCGAAAGAGGGTGCGTACACCAGTGGCACTTTGCAGGAATCATATCGTCATTGCACCAACAGAATAACTTTGCGCAAGTCGCAGCCGTGGACATCGGATTGCAACTATTTTTGCAACTTTCATAGGCGATTGGTTCGCAGCACTCCAACAGAACCTAACGTCAACCGCAATCAGACAACGCAAATGCAACAGCCCGCACAACCTCGCAGCCTCTTATTCAATCAACTGGTTATTGGAGCGGGTGAAGGGAATCGAACCCTCGTCATCAGCTTGGAAGGCTGTTGCTCTACCATTGAGCTACACCCGCAAACCTTAATTATTCCAGCAATTCACGTCGTTTCACCATGGTCGTCACATCGGCATTGATTGTCTTTGGTAACTCATTGGTGAACGTTTGTCGAGAGGTTGCCATTGCCTACCACTCGTTGCGATCAAGTACGCGACGCCGCAATTGCGTGCAACCATGAATGCGCGTGCCATGTTTGCAGCGCCGACGGACGAAGCCACGCACGCATGTATGGACACACGGGCAACCGACGTGACCGCGCCGCGGCCGATGCCGCCTGAGAAGCCACGCCGGGACGCATAGCGTCGGAGCCCGGAGCGCGCAGGCGAGCTTGTGTAGGCCATCCCCATAGCAACCGTGAGGATGCCGCCATGGCAGCGGACGCGACAGGCTCGCCCCGGCGAGGGCGAGGCCGACTCAAGAAGTCCATCATGACCGCCGATGAGATGCAGACGCAGCTCGCCGTGCTCACCTCAACGAGTTGTCACGCGACATGGAAAACAGCCCCCTCGGCGACACGAGGAACTGCCCCCTCCTTCGCTAGCCGAGGAGAGCAAGGATGAGCGAGGAACGAATCACCGAAATCTCTTCGTGGAACGATCCACGG
>JBFWQN010000508.1:0-4182 GCA_050249405.1 Hyphomicrobiaceae bacterium
TCCTCATCGGTCTCGTCGGCAGTCGCCACGGCATGAACGTCGGCGGCGGCTGCCGGGCGGTCTACAGGCTGCTGCTCATCGTCTGCCGTGGCGATGCCGGGCGCGGCGTGCGTCTCGCGTGCACCATCCTGGGCATCCCTGCGGCCACGGCGACGGCGGCGGCGGCGGCCACGGCGCTCCTCCTCACTGCCCTCGCGACGGGCGCCCCCCTCATCGGGCCCGTGAGCCTCGTCGGCAGCGACCTCGACGACCTCCTCGTCGACTGCCTCGACCTCCTCGGCATCCTCCTCGCGATCGAAGCCCCACTCCATGCTGACGGCGGCGCGTGCCGCGGGCTTCGCAGGAGCGACAGGCGCGGCGATGCGCTCGATGGCGAAGTTCGCGCCCTGCATGCGGTCGGACGACTCCACGCGAATGGTGACGCCGTGCCGGCGCTCCATCTCCGTGATGAATGCCCGCTTGTGGTTCAAGATGTAGAGCGCCACCTCAGCCGTCGTGATGGCGGACAGCGAGGACGGCTGCTTCAGCAGATGGTCCTCGAGGCCGCGCAGCACGGCGAGCGCCACCGACTCGATGGACCGTATGATGCCCGTTCCCTGGCAATGCGGACATTGCGAGGTCGAGCCTTCGAGCACACCGGCGCGCAGCCGCTGGCGCGACATCTCGAGCAGGCCGAAGTGCGAGATCCGCCCGACCTGGATTCGCGCGCGATCATGACGGAGCGCGTCCTTCAGGCGGCGCTCGACCGAGCGGTTGTTCCGCTTCTCCTCCATGTCGATGAAATCGACGACGATCAAGCCTGCGAGGTCGCGCAGCTTGAGCTGACGGGCGATCTCCTCCGCCGCCTCGAGGTTGGTATTGAGGGCCGTCTCCTCGATCGAGAACTCGCGAGTCGACTTGCCCGAGTTGACGTCCACCGAGACCAGCGCCTCGGTCTGGTTGATGACGATGTAGCCGCCGGAGCGGAGCGTCACATAGGGGCTGAACAGGGCATTGAGCTGGCGCTCGATGCCATAGCGGGCGAACAACGGCTCCGGCGCACGGTAGTTGGCGACCTGATTGCCGGTTCCCGGCATCAGCATCTCCATGAAGTCCTGCGCCTCGCGGTGGGCCGGCTCGCCGGCCACGACGATCTGGTCGAAATCCTTGGAATAAAGATCGCGGATGGCCCGCTTGATGATGTTGCCTTCCTCGTAGACGACGCATGGCGCCGTCGAGGACAGGGTCAGCTCGCGCACGCTCTCCCAGAGGCGGAGCAGATACTCGTAGTCGCGCTTGATCTCCTGCTTGGTCCGGGCTGCGCCGGCCGTGCGGATGATGAGCCCCATGCCCTCCGGCACGTCGAGCTCCTCGGCGATGGCCTTGAGGCGCTTGCGATCCTGCGGCTGCGTGATCTTGCGGGAGATGCCGCCGCCGCGCGCGGTGTTCGGCATGAGCACGGTGTAGCGGCCGGCGAGCGAGATATAGGTGGTGAGGGCTGCGCCCTTGTTGCCGCGCTCCTCCTTGACGACCTGCACCAGCATGATCTGCCGGCGCTTGATCACCTCTTGAATCTTGTACTGGCGGGCGCGCCGGCGCGGACGCTCCGGAACCTCCTCGAGGGCGTCCTCCTCGGTCGCAATCTGCTCGACCGTCTCGTCGTCGGGCGCACCGCCATTGGTGTCGCCCTCGCCGTCTGCGAGGTCATCGCCGTCATCGGGAGCGGCGTAGCCCCGACCATCCCCGTTTGCGCGCTCATCGTGGTGCGGCTCGACCTCGGCATGCGCGCGATGAGACCGCCCGGCATCGGCCGGGTGGACGTCCCCGAGCTCGGCTGCAACCGGCCGAATGGCGTCGCTGGGATGAGAGCTCTCGGCCGGCTCACCGCCGTGCTCGTGTGCCGGGCCGGCCGTGTCCGAGGCCAAGCGCTCGGCCTCGGCCGGGTGTGTGGCGTAGGACAACGAGGTGGAGGTCTCGGACGGCTCGTGAGCGGGCTCCGACGAATGGTCCGCCCGCTCGCTTCCGTCGCGGGTGGACTCGCGGTGCGCCTCGCCGTGCAGAACGTCGGACTGGTCCGAGCCGTGGCGCAGCGGCGCCGACTGAGAGGGCGACTCCGGCGGCTCGTCGTCGACGAGAGTTGCCGACGAGGTCTGGTAGCCGTCCTCGAAGGTATCGACCTCGGATGCCGAATCGTCGCGCCCCTCACCGCCGCGTGCCGGCGCGTCGCCGTTGCGGTCGCCGCGCCCGCGCCGCCGCCGACGGCCGCCGCGCGGCGAGCGTGCGCGCTCGTCAGCCTCGGCCTCTGCCCGCTGCTCGGCCTCGGCTTCCTCCTGCTTCAGAGCCTCGCGGTCCGCGACGGGGATCTGGTAGTAATCGGGGTGGATCTCGCTGAACGCCAGGAAGCCGTGGCGGTTGCCGCCGTAGTCGATGAAAGCGGCCTGCAGCGACGGCTCGACCCGCGTGACCTTTGCGAGATAAATATTGCCGCGAAGCAGCTTGCGGGCGGCCGACTCGAAATCGAACTCCTCTACCCGGCCGTTTCGGAGTGCCACCACCCGAGTCTCCTCGGGGTGGGTGGCATCGATGAGCATCTTGTTCTTGTCCATTGCGTCTCGTTCCCGACGCGCCAAGGCGGATCCTGGGGCGCGGGAGCCTGTGGTCCCGCTATCCTCAGGGCGCCCGTGACGGCGCCTTGCATCAGATTGGTTGAAGGGTATCGGCGCGGCGCGGATGCGCCGCCGCGAGGCAGCACGGCCGTGGCGGACAGGCCAAGGTGGCCTCCCGCGCGACGACCGCGCCCGTCCGGGCCTTTCGACCCGCTCGCGGCTTGCATGCTGTCGCTCCGACGTGACATCGTTTTCCTCGAGGACCTACCGGTCCCGATCTCGCCGGAGCCCGAGAGCCCGGCAGGTCGCCTGCAATTGCAGGACGACCAGATTCCAAAATGGCCTTGGTCGCGAGTGCCGGCGGCTTGTCGCCGAGTCTCGTGACCTCGAGCTGCCCTCTTCCCGGACCGCGAGCCTCGCCTCGGCGAGACCCGGGGAGCCGGCACGAATTTCAACTGCGCGTCCCGATCGCCAGTCAAAGTGGACGGGCGGCCGGACAAGGCGCGGTCATCCCGCGACCCAAAGGCCCGGATCGACCGATTGCCTCGACGCCTGAGCGTCAGATCGGCTGTTGCACCTGTCGCCGCTGCCGGGCTTGCCGCCGTGTGTGGCCAAGTCGCCCGCTCATCCTTAGACAAATGGGCTCGGCCCGACAGGGTGGCAGACGTGCGCGACGAGACGCTCTATAACTTCTACGGGGCGAAGCATGCGATGGCAAGCCGCTCGGTCTGCCCGCCACTGCGAGTGCTTCACGTTCGAGCAGCAAGCACTTGATTCGGGAAAATATTAGTTAATTTCCGGTACTCGCGCCATCGGACGCGAAAAAAAGCAGGGGCTGGCGCGTGGGGACTCGCGGCCAGGAGGACGACGGGGGGAATTCGCGAAGTGCCTCGAACGGGCATCGAGAGCGGGAGCGCAGCTTGCCTGTCCAGTGCGCGCGTCCGTCTGGCGCTCGCGGCACTGGTGCTGGTGCTGCCAGGCATGGCGGCAGGCCAGGAGGCTGCGAACGGCGGATGGGGCGCCGGGACCGAGGTTCATCGCTCGAGCCGGAAGCGGCCGCAGCACGACAGCCAGCCGTCCGCAAACGTGCCCCATGACGGGCGCGCCGCTGCGCAGAAGCGTGCCAAGCCTACGACACGGTCTGCCCTTGGAGGCGCGCTCGCCGCGACGCCGCACGCCGCGCACGCCCGCAACGCGGTTCTCGGCGTGCGCCTCGCCGGCGACCGGAGCCGCACTGCGGTCACCTTCGACCTCGGTGGCCCTACCAACATCGATGCACGCCCCCTCTCCGACCCGCCTCGTGTCATCATCGACCTGCCAGAGACGGAGTTCCGGCTCGCGGCGGGGACCGGCAGCACGGCCGGAGGCGTCGTCACCGGGTTCCGCTACGGCCTGATCGAGGCCGGCAAGTCTCGGATCGTCCTCGATACCGATACTCCCGTCCGCGTCGAGCGGGCAGAGGTCGTTCTGGCCGATGCCGGAGCGGCGTTCCGGCTGGAGCTCGAGCTCGTGCCCGCCACTCGCAGCGAGCTGGCCGCCCTGGAGATCGTGGAGGCTGCCCGCGCGATCCGTCCCGCCCCGGACGAGACCGGCACAC